>DASQDA010000791.1:0-2172 GCA_035634435.1 Polyangiaceae bacterium | reverse complement strand
TATGATCTCTACAACCAACGCTTCAGTGATGCATCCGCAGCGTGGGACTGGTCCGCCACGCGCCGCTGGGCCCTTGGCGCCGAGGTCGATTACACCGTCCCCACGTTCGACGGCGACTCGATATTCAACTGGTTCACACAGGGCGCAACGAGCACCGCACTGGGAAGGGTCGAGCTGGCTCCAACGAGCGCGTTCGACGCCGCAGCGTCGGTCGGCGCGCGCTGGTTCGAAACCGAAGGCGACCCTTCGGCGAGCTCGTCCAGCGCGGACCGCGGCACGCAGCGCACGGCTGACGCGCTCGCGTTCGTCAACGCCCGCTACCGCTTCTCGAGCGCGAGCGTGGCGCTGCAGGGGGTCGCGGAGTACGGCGCGCGCGGTCACCGCGTCGGCGCGGATCTGACCGGTCGCAAGCAGTACGGCGGCGCAGGCCGCTACGATACCCTCGTGGTGCTCTCGCTTTACGATTGGTCCGACCCGTTGCGGCCGACCCGCGATGCAACGAGCTTCAGCTACGTGCTCGGCGGCGGATACGAGCCGGGACTGGAGCCTTTCAGTCGCGGCCGGCTCGGCGCTGAGTGGGAGCACAGTATCAATCGCCTCGTGGGGCAGCGCTTTCGCCTGCTGCTGACCTTGGATGTGACGGTGTTGCAATGAGAGCGCGTCGGCAGGGTATTTCGAGCTCGGTACTGGCGCTCTGCTGCATGCTCGCAGCGTGGCTTTCGCTGACCCGGGCGCCCGCTGCGCCCGTCGCACGGCGCGCGGCCCAAGCGGCTCAAGGCACGTTGCCCCACCCGAGCGGCCGAGCCGCCGAGCCCGGGCTGCCGCCGTTTGCGACCAGCGGTGATGGGGGCCCGAGCCTCGCCATCTATCCACCGCAGGTGGTGCCCCTGCTGTTCGACCACCGCCGACACGTGCAGCAGCTGGGTATGTCTTGCACGGCATGCCACGACACGACAGCGCGAAGCACTTCCAGCCGCGACCGTCTACTGCCGGCGGGTACGCGCTGCGACAGCTGTCACGGCACCGACCACCGTGATCGCAGCCGCGTGACTTCCCAGGCAGGCAATCCGCTCTCGAGCTGCGGTGCCTGCCACAAGGGGCACAGCGGCAAGGCGAACGAGCCGGTGGCGCGTGTGCAAATCCCGCCGCCGAATTTGAAGTTCAGTCATGCAGCGCACGCCGCGCAGGGCATGGCTTGCGTGCAATGCCATGGCGAGGTCGGCGAGGTAGCCCTGGCCTCGCGCGCTCAGCTGCCGCGCATGCGCGCTTGCTTGACCTGCCACAAGGGCGAGGGGCCCGCGCTGCCTGGCACGTCGCAGGCTCCGAGCGGCGCGTGCGCGACGTGCCATCTAACGCGCGGGGGCAAGATGATCACGCAGTTCGCAAGCGGCTCGCTGGAGCCTCCCGCCTGGCTGGGCGGTGCCGAGCACGACCCCGATTGGCTCCGGCGCCACGCGAGCGTGGCCGGCAACGACAGTCGCTTCTGCGCCAACTGTCACAGCGAGAGCTCGGGCGCGGCGTGCCACGACGGTCGCGTACGACCCAGGAACGTGCACCCGAATGACTTCATTTCGATGCACCCAGTTGCAGCTCGGCAGAACGACGCGAGCTGCACGAGTTGCCACCGGCAGCAATCGTTCTGTCTGAGCTGTCATCAACGCGCCGGCGTCACCCAGAGCGGCGCGTTCGGCAATGCTGCGGGGCGCGGCCGCGTGCATCCGCCCAAGGCGGTGTGGACGGATGGGCCGCGCACCAGTCGTCATCATGCGTGGGAGGCACAGCGCAACCTGAACGCCTGTGCCTCGTGCCACGTGGAGCGCGACTGCGTGCTCTGCCACGGCACTGCGGGGGTTGGGGCGCGCGGCGGTGGCCTCGGGGCCGGTTCAGCCCGCGGGATGAGCCCACACCCGGCTGGCTTCGCTGCGCGCTGTGGGCGCGCTCTGCGCCAGAACGCTCGGCCGTGCTTGGTGTGCCACCGAGGCGACGACGCGTCGCTCAGGCAGTGCCGATAGTTATATAGCCGCTCGGAACGCGGTCCGGTCGACAGGCGCCGCCGAGACGCGCGAGGAGCCGGGCTCTGCTTCATGCGTGGTCGACAGACCCTCACGCAGTGGGGGGCGCACGCACCCAGAGAGCACGTCCAGGGCGACGATAGTAGACTCGCGCGTCTAC
>DASQDA010000790.1:0-2993 GCA_035634435.1 Polyangiaceae bacterium | reverse complement strand
TCCTCTTGCTGCTCCTTGCGCGTGAGCCGTCGGACGGTGCTCAACGTGCGTTCGCCGGACACGACCGATCCGGGCGCGGCCACTAATTGCGCGCCGACCTGCCTACGCGAACCCAGACGCGGCGGCCAAGCTCAGGGCGATGCGACATTGAACGTCTCACCGACTTCCGCGCGGATCGTGACGGGGCCGGGACTTTGGCCGAGGCGGTTGAGGGAGGAGGCGGCGTCACTCTCGCGGCGCCCTCACCGAACGTGGCCGTTTGCGTTTGCCAGCGGGCCCTGCCTTGCGATCGCGCTTCGTCGCGTCGCGGTAAGCGCGTCCGCGGGGAGAAATCTCGTAGCCCACTTCGAAGCTCTGCGTCAGGCCGAGCTTCTTCAGCTTCACGACGTCCGCCTTGAACGGAGCCGTCTCTCTCCCGAGCATAGCGGCGAGCTTTGAGGCGGCGATCCGCGGATTGCGTTCGATGAGCTCGAACGTCCGTGCGGTCCACGGCGCGTCGCGGTCCAGACGTGCGAGCTTCTCGCGAATCACGGCGATATCCTCAGCCGTCAATTCTTCCTGGAGCGCGATCGAGACGCGGTCACCGTCGCCGGCATGGTGAAGCTCGACGCGATGCACCTGGGCCTCCGGGTCTAGCGGGCCGAGCTCCGCCAGATACGCAACAAGCGCTGCAAGCGACGAGAATCCGGCGCGCTCCGCGTCCTGCGCCGTGATGCTGCTCACCGAAACGAGCCTGATGTCGTCGACCTCGAGCACACCGATCGGGTGACACCGGTAGCGGCCGCCGGCGCGCACATGCGGCTTTTTCCAGCGCCGGAACGTCAGCGTGATGACGCCGCTCGTCAGACCATCCCAGAATGCCTTCTTGAAGAGGAGCACGCAGCCATCACCCTAGCCGAACGCGGGCGTGCTCGCCTTTTCCATTTCGCTCGACGCACCAGGTCGGAGGATCACCGGAGGCCGCGAACGGTAGCCTTACAGCCATAACGGCGCGTCTCGCCGCGCCACCCGGGGTAGGCACTGCGGGCGCGCCGCTCGCTCATGCTCTGGCTGTAGCGCGTGACGCGCAGCGTGTAATCCTGGCGACTCACGCGCGAAACGCCCCTTCGAGCGCGAGAGGCTCAAGGTGAATACTCCAAGTCGCAGCAACGACCCACCAGGTCGGAGAGGAGCAATGAAGCCATGGAACCGATGAAGCCGATGGAACCCATGCCGCCCATGCAGGCGCCGGAACGCTGGTGGCCCGAGACGCTCGGGACGCACCCGAGCGCCGCTGGCAGCCAGAACCAGACACGCTACGCTTTTTCGCCGACAACCAGCGGCTAGCTGTCGATACAGGCGATGGCAAGGTCGCACTGTACGACACCGGCGACCATCACATCTCCGGCGTGCAACAGGCTCAGAGCGGCAGCGGACGCAAGCTGACATTCACCAGTCAGCACAGCGAAGTCGCTCTCGCGACACTCGAGCCTGGCTGAGCCGCTGAGCCGCTGAGCCGAGAGGCGGAAGGAACCATGCAGCGAGCGTCCAAGGTGCGGCCGTGCTCACGACCAAATGCCGGCCTTGTTGCCCAAGTCGTTCCGCGACACGCTGCTTCGTCTTCGTAGCTCGGGTGACCCATGAAGAACGCGTGCCCTCGACTATTCGACGTGGAAGCGCTGCGCGACGGCAGGTTCGCCGGCAGCGAACGCGCGCACTTCGAGAATCATCTTGGCGTCTGCCACCCTCGTGCGAGCGAGGCGCAGGCGCTGCAAGCGCTTGGCGAAGCGCTTCGCGCGTCGAGTGATGTTTGGCGGCAGATCATCGAGGGACGGCAACTACGCTGAGACGTAAGCGGGATGCCGTGGGGCCGTCGAGATGTGCTGCAACGGCCCGCTCGGAAGCCCGTACCATATCCCGCTGCGACCATCGTGGCAAGCGTGGCTTTTCGCTCCGCGGGAGTTGCACCCGGCACGTAGGTGGCCAGCGAGCTCAGCGGCACGACCGCGTCATGCTGCAGAGCGCCGCCAAGCTGCTGCCTCAGATGAACACGCACCACCGTCTGCGTCACATCGAATCCCTCGCCTGCGAGCTGCTCCGTCAGCTCGGCTCGGCCCGCTTTCGGCCTGATCGCCCTCAGCTTGACGAATCCCTGCGCGTCCGGCTCTTCGCGGTGCTGCGCCGCGAGGCTCGCCAAGTCGACCGCTGGCTGAATGGCTCTCCGCGTTGCTATCGAAGTTTCGTGTGCTCCTCGGCGCGAGCGTCAGCTGGAATCCAGGCGCGGCGCCGGCTAAGTAGAGCGACGCGACATTGTATGTCTCAGCGGCTTCCGCCGATCGTGACGGGGGCCAGGACTTTGGCAAGTCAGTGGCACGGGCGTGCTGTGCGCGGCAGCGTTGACGTTGACTGGCAGATGAGTGCTACCCCACCACGGGGCGCTGAAGGTCTTGGAACCCACCTGTGGGTTGTCTGGTTGCGACCACGCGCGGCCGACCGCTGCAACGGCTTGTTGAGCGGCGGCCTCGAGGATACCCTTGCGATATGGCTCAGGCGACCCCCGCGGAACTTCTGCAGCACGCGCTGAATCGTCCCGTCGACGATCGGCTCGCGCTCGCGGCTGAGCTGCTCGAGAGCGTCGAGGGTCCGGAGATCCTGAGTGGGCCGAGGCGTGGCAGCGGAGTTAGACGTCGCGTGCGAGAATTGGACGAGGGGCGCGTACGGGGGGTGCCGTGGTCAGACGTGAAGGCGAAGATCGAAGCGCGGCTGCACGCGAGGTGAGATTGACCGTCCTGGCGCCCGCGGCCCAGGCGGAGCTGGACGGGGCAGTGGACTGGTAGAAGAGCGCGTGGAGGGGCTTGGGCTGGGATTGCTGCTCCTCGTCGACCGAGCGCTGCAGGAAATTCAGACGTCGCCAAACCCTTTTCTCGATGGAACACGACCCTCGAATCAGCATGTTCGTGATGCAGCGCTGCGCAGGCCCGAGCGATGGCAGCAGACACCAACGCGGCGCGAGC
>DASQDA010000789.1:0-1802 GCA_035634435.1 Polyangiaceae bacterium | reverse complement strand
CCTTCATTACGCACCCGGCCGTATCACGTTTTGCGCCGCGCTGCCCGAGCCGCCGGTCGTCCGCCGGGAACGACCGGCGCTCCGCTCATTCGTCTTCGTTTTCCGTATCGCTGTCGCCGTCTCCGTCTCCGTTGTCGGAGCTGGGCTTCTCCTCCGCGTCGGGAGCGCGGAGCTTGTAGCCGCTGCCGCGCAGCGTTTCGAGCGGCAGCGCGGCGCCCAGCTTGGCGCGCAGCCGCCGCACGTGGATGTCGACGGTTCGCGGGCCACCTTCGTAACGATTGCCCCACACGCGGGCCAGCAAGTGCTCCCGCGAGAGCACTTTGCCGCGCCGCTCGCAGAGGTAAGCGAGCAACGCGAACTCCGTGGCGGTGAGCTGCACCGGCCGGCCGTCGACGTAGACCTCGTGTCCCGCTTTGTCGACGACGATACCTGCAACCTTGTGGCGCTCCTCGGTGGCAAACTCGCTGCGCCGCCACTCGAGCGCGCGGATGCGGCCGTAAAGCTCCTCCGGAACGTAGGGATGGAGCACGAAATCGTCGAACCCACTCGAAGGCTCGATGCGCGCGATCTGTCCCACCGTCACCGCGATCATCGCGCCGACGTTGTCGAAATACGGCTCCTTTCGCACCGCGCGGAGCGCCGCAATCGCCAGATCGGGCCGATCCAGCGCTTCGAACACGAGCGCTCGCGGACGAATGCCCAGGTCATCGTCGTCGTCCGCGATCAGGTTCACCGGGTCATCCCACAAATCCAACGTGCGCACCGTGGCGCCGAGTTGTCTCAAGGTGGAAGCTGCTCCGTCTTCGCGGTCGAGCATGGGACCGTGCCCGACCACAGCGACGAAGCTCTTGGGTCTACGCGTCGAAATATCAGGTGATTTCAGTGCCACCGACGGTTATCCGGGCAATTTTGATGGTTGGGCAGCCGACGCCGACGGGTACGCTCTGGCCGTCTTTTCCGCACGTCCAGATTCCGTCGGAGATGGCCACGTCATTGCCCAGTAGCGTTACCTCTCTCAGTGTTTCGGGACCGTTACCGATGAGGTTCACTCCCTTGAGAGGCGCAGTAACTTTGCCGTCTTCGATCAAATAGCTCTCCGTGAGCGAGAACACGAAGTCTCCGTTCGAGATGTCGACCTGTCCGCCGCCGAATGACTTCGCGAGAATTCCGCGCTTCACGCTCCTCACGATTTCCTCGGGATCATGCGGACCGGCCAGCAGGACGGTATTGGTCATGCGCGGCATCGGCACAGCGGAAAAGCTCTGCCGTCGTCCGTTTCCCGTAGGCTCCACGCCGAAGTGACGCGCCGACATGCGGTCTTGCATGTAGCCGCGCAGCACTCCGTTCTCGATGAGCACACTGCGCCCGGGCTCGTTGCCTTCGTCGTCGACGTTGATGGTTCCGCGATTCATGAGGAGCGTCGGATCGTCGACCACGGTACAGAGCTCGCTCGCGACCACCTCGCCGACACGCCCGCTGTAGTTGCTGGTCCCTTTGCGGTTGAAGTCGGCTTCGAGCCCGTGTCCGACCGCTTCATGCAGGAGGATCCCGCTGTCACCCGGCGCGAGCACGACTTCCATCTGTCCCGCAGGAGCAGGGCGCGCATCGAGCAGCGCGAGCGCTTGGCGCGCGGCGCGTTCGGCGTGAAACTCCGGCGATTTGTCCTCGAAGTAGTCGACGGACATGCGGCCGCCGCCGCCGCTGCCGCCGGACTCACGCTTGTTTCCTTGCTCGGCGATGGCTCGCACGCCAAAACGAAGCAGCGGCTGGATGTCGTACGCCATGCGCCCGTCGCTGGTCGC
>DASQDA010000788.1:0-6204 GCA_035634435.1 Polyangiaceae bacterium | reverse complement strand
GCCGCCGATGAAGACGTTGCTCGAACCGGTGAAGATTTCGAACGGCGGGGCGAGCGAGCAGCACGTGACCGCAATGCCGATGTCGCCTGCGCGGGCCGCTGGCATGCCGTTGATCAGTACGGTGACGGCCCCAGCTCCCATCACCATGCCGATGCTCGGCAGGGGAATGGGCACAGGGTTCGGCGGCACCAAGGAGGGCGGATGCATGTGGCCGTGAGGCACCCCGAGGTGCATCGCGCCGAGCGTCATCGCCGGCATCGCCGGGCAAGCGGCTGCGAGCGCCAGGGCTATCGGATTGCTAACCAGCGCCACATCGAGGAGCATTTGCGGTGCGCCGACGACGCCGACGACCCCACTAATCCCTTGAGCCACCCAACCCGCCGCACCCTGCTCGGCCGGCGGCGCGTCTTGAAAAGGCTTGGCAGCTGCGTTGACGACGTCCGCAACGCAGTCGAGCCCCGCGCTGCCTGTAGGAGCGATCAGTGGCGCCGAAGGAGGTGAGGGCGCTGCAGCAGGCAGCGAACGCCCCGCCGAGGTGCCCGCTTGACTCATGATGCTGCCGGCAGAGCGCCTGCCGGCCCTGGGCTGTTCACCGCCTTCAACGAGCCGCGTTGCTCGAGCGCCTCCACGCGCGCGAGCTCGGCAGGATACTGCTGATCCACGTCCTGGATAAGCTTGCAGACGTACGCAAGCTCGTTAGATAGGCACCCAACGATCAAGACGGGATAGTCCGTCTGCTCGACGAATTCTTCCAGATCTTCTCGCAGCTCTTCGAATTTGCGCTTCATGACCGAACCTGCGTCTAGCTTCTAGCAAGCTAGGCCTCGTATCGTCAGCGTCAGCGTCAACGTCAGCGCCGGCGTCAGGCCGACGAGCCGCCCAGCGAGCCTACGAGCACGCTCGCAATGCGGCGTGCGACTGGCGCCAGGCAGCGTCGGCCAAGTGCGCAACTGGTTGGGTGTTTGCAGGGCGGCACCGGCGCGCGGACCGCAGCAGCCGTTGCGTGATTGTTATTGGTCGCCTCGTGGCCGCTCGCTTGCGCAAGTGTATGGGTAGCGTTAGGCCGGCGTAGCGCTTCGACCTCCAGGGGATCGCTTGCTTCGCGGCCGTCGATGCGCGTCGGCCGTAGCTTGTGACTTGTGGGGCGCTGGCGCGGCTGCTGCGCCGCGTGGGGGCGCAGAGTGGCCCTGCGTCGCGCTGAGGAGAGCAGCGCGCTCGTTCCCTCGAGGCGCCCCTCACCCAGGAACCACGCCGGCCTGAATGTGCTCCGCACGGTCGTGCCCACGGCGCAGTCGGCCCTCACAGCGCGCGCTGGCAAGGGGGTCCCGTTTCCCGACGTGTCGAAGTCGATTCCGAGCTCGTCAAGCTCCCGGGCAACGTCGTGTCGCTTCAGCCCTCAGCGGAGTAATGCACCCGCTGAACGGTGCGCACGGAACTGGGCCCGCCCTTGTTAACTGAACAGCGTTTCCAGCTGTTTTTCTGCGGTGTCCGGAGACGGAATTGAACCGCCGACACGTGGACTTTCAATGCGGCCAAAGCGGCACGCAAAGACATAATCCGGCGCGATTTTGCCGCATTGCGGCGCTTACGCCGTGAGCGATCCGTGCGTGCTAAGTGCGGGCGGATCAGTTTGCGGATCAGGTGGGCTGGAGCCGCTGCCTCCTGGCGAGGTTGGACTGCTCCGCATTGCCGCTTGAGCAAGGAGAAGGCGCGTGACGGCTCCCGGGCGCGGCGTAAGCGATCACAACCATGAGCCTTCCCTGCGGCCCTCCATCAGCAGCAGACTCGGAGCACTGCCGGTGGTCAGAGGTGACTCCGAGAGGTAAGTTGCGCCATGAGAACCGAGGTGCCCAGCTGTAAGGGTCCGTTGCGACGCCTTGTCCCGGTCGGCGCGGTGGCGCTCAGCATGGGCATGACGTCCGGCTGCGGCGATCTCGCTCCATGTCCTGGGGCCCAGTTGGGTGCTTCCGTCGAAGTTGAAGTACTGGGGCGCGCGGAGCATGAGCCAGCGTGCCAGGATGCTTATGGATTCGCGCCGGGCACCGTCATCGCAGGCAAAATCGTGGACCTTCGCGGCGAGTTTTCCTGTAAGTCCGGCGAGCTTGACGTCGCGGGCGCAGGAGAGTGGACGTGGGCGCTGGATCGCGATGGGACACTCGATGGGGGTGTGGCGCTCGAAGGCCGTTACACTTTGACCCGGGGATCGTGCTCGGCGTACATGCGTCTCGGGGTAAGAACGGGACCCTCACTCGCGTGCGACGCGAAGCAGGGTGAAGACTGTGAGCTCCACGCGGTGATCGGTCCTGAACCGCGTCGCGAAGCCGATTGCCCCGAGGTGTGCTCTCTTACCCTGGGCGTACGTGTGAAACGTCTATGAATGCCGCTCTTCGCCTCCGCCGGTGAGCGCGGTGTCTAGCCTTCTTCGTTGCCTCAGCGCCGCCGAGCAGACGGTCGTCCAGAAACTGATCCCGCCCTTGTTCACTGAACAGCGCTTTTGGCTGTCTACTGCGGTGTCCGGAGACGGAATTGAACCGCCGACACGTGGATTTTCAATCCACTGCTCTACCGACTGAGCTACCCGGACGTCGTTGCTGGTTTCCGCGTTCTCGGGTTTCCCCGGGTCGGCAGAGGCGGGGGTTCTAGCTCACGACCACGGAGCTTCGCAACTGCATCGATGGGGACTCGAGCGAAAGCTTCGAAACTGTGCGGCTGACCGGTCAAGCGCGTTCGGGGTACCGACGCGTCCGCTAAATTGCCGCCTCGGAGCGCTGCTAGGCTAGCGCAGTTGGTGCCGAAATCGCGATCGATGCCCAGCAGGGTCCCGCGCCCGCCCAGCGCGTCTGAGGCGCCCCCGGCGCCGCGGCGGCCTACGAGGGCCGAGCTGCTCGCGGCTCATGGCACCCGGGTGCCCGATCTGGCCGGGTCGGGGATGCGGGTTTTATTTTGCGGCATCAATCCGAGCCTGTACTCGGCGGTGGTGGGGCATCACTTTGCGCGGCCGGGGAATCGCTTCTGGAAGACGCTACATGCGGCGGGGTTCACGGCGCGGGTGCTAGCGCCGCACGAGGAGCTGGAGCTCGTGGAGCAGGGGATGGGCATCACGAATCTAGCGAGCCGCGCCACGGCGACCGCTGACGAGGTTGCGCCGGAGGAGGTGCGAGAGGGCATGCGCAAGCTCAGGCGTAAGGTCGCACGCTGGCGCCCGAGCTGGGTCGCCTTCCTGGGGCTGGGCGCCTACCGCTGCGCAATTGGAGACGCGCGTGCGGAGCTCGGGCGTCAGTCGCAAACGCTGGCCGGCGCTTCGGTGTGGGCGCTGCCGAACCCGAGTGGCTTGAACGCGCATTATCAGCTCGATGACCTGGCGCGCGTCTATGCTGAGCTGGCTCGCGCTGCGGGTTTTCATCCGCGCTGACGATCGGCGCGCTTCACGTTCCGCAAAAAGTCGCTCTCACGCGCTCGTCCGGCAGCGGTGGCTCGGCGAGATGCGCGAATTCCGGCTGCTCGTCGTAAGGGCGGGCCAGCACCTGGACGAGGGCTTCGAAGGGCGCGAAGTCGCCAGCGACGCCGGCCACGATCGCCTGCTCGATGCGGTGGTTGCGGGGGATGAAGGCGGGGTTGGCACGCCGCATGGCGCTGGCGCGGGCTTGCGGCGAGGTGTCGTCGGCGTGCAGGCGTTGCCGCCATGACTCGGCCCAGCTGGTGAACGCAGCTGGATCCTGGAACAGCGCCGCTACCTGTGCGTCGGCGGCGGGGTCCTCGGCAGCGCTGCACAGCGCCCGGAAAAAGACGGTGTAGTCGACGCGGTTGGCTGCAAGCCGCTCGAGCAAATCCGCGGCCAGGGTGAGGTCGTTTTCGCCTTCGCTGACGAGCCCAAGCTTGGCTCGCATCACGCGGGCGTGCGCCGCATCGAAGATGGCGGGGAAGCGCTCGAGGCGCTCGGTGGCGATGCGTGCGGCTTCGTCCTCGTCGTCGTCAATCAGCGGCAACAGCGTCTCTGCAAGGCGCGCGAGGTTCCATTGCGCGATGCGTGGTTGGTTGCCGAACGCGTAGCGGCCGCCGCGGTCGATGGAGCTGAACTTCTTTTGGGGGTCGTATTCGTCGAGGAACGCGCAGGGTCCGTAGTCGATGGTCTCGCCAGAGATGGAAGTGTTGTCCGTGTTCATGACGCCGTGCACGAAGCCGACGCCGAGCCAGCGCGCCACGAGCGACGCTTGCGCCTGCATCACATTGTCGATCAGACGGAGGCCGTCGCCGGCCTTGGCCTGCCCGTCATTGGCTGCGCCACCCGCGCCGTTGCTTTCAGGGTAGTGTCGAGCCAGCGCGTACGCGGTCAATCGTTCGAGGGCGTCGCGGTCGTCGCGTGCGGCGAAGAACTGAAAGGTTCCGACGCGGATGTGGCTCGCCGCCACGCGCGTCAGCACGGCGCCGGGCAACAGCTCGTCGCGCACGACGGGCTCACCCGTGGTCACCGCAGCCAGCGCGCGCGTGGTGGGCACCCCCAGCGCGGCCATGGCTTCGCTCACGATGTACTCGCGCAAAACAGGCCCGAGCGCGGCGCGACCGTCGCCGCCACGCGAGAAAGGCGTGCGGCCGGCGCCCTTGAGCTGGATGTCGCGACGCACTCCGTCGTTACCAATGACCTCACCGAGCAAGATCGCTCGGCCGTCACCGAGCTGCGGCACGAAGCCGCCGAACTGGTGCCCCGCGTACGCGAGCGCGATGGGTGTCGAGCCTTCCGTGATGGCGTTGCCGGCGAGAATCTTGGCGCCCTCGGGTGAATCCAGCTCGGAGGCGTCAATGCCCAGTAGCTCGGCGAGCGCGTGGTTCACTCTGATGATCCTGGGCTCACGCACATTGGTCGGAGCGACGCGGGCATAGAAGCGCTCGGGCAGCCGAGCGTAGGTGTTGTCGAAGGCGATGGTCATGTGCAGCCAGGAGAATGACACCGCTGCCGACCCGCGCCCGGAGGATCGGAACGGCTGGGGAGCTCGTGGCATTCAGGCGCGCTCCGCGGACTTTTCCCCCTCGGCGCTGGCTCGATGATTGCCCTGGTGCCGCCCCTGGCCGGCCATGCTTGACTGCCGCCGTGAAAGACGGCGAGCCCATGTCCAGCGTGGTAAGCGGGTTTCATCCGGCCGTGCGCACCTGGTTCGAGCGGCGTTTCCCGCACGGGCCGACCCAGGCACAAGCCCAGGGTTGGCCGGCGATCGCCCGCGGTGAGGACACCTTGATCGCGGCGCCGACGGGGTCGGGTAAGACCTTGGCCGCCTTTCTGGTGTGCATCGACGAGCTCTACCGCGCGGCGGAGCAAGGGCGCCTGGCGGAGGAGAGCACTCACGTTATCTACGTCTCGCCGCTCAAAGCGCTCACGGTGGACATCCAGCAGAACCTGGAAGGCCCGCTCCAGGAGATTCGCAGCGTTGCGGTCGAGCTTGGCCTCACCGCGCCCGAGCTTCGGGTCGGCGTGCGCAGCGGTGACACCCCGGCGTCCGCGCGTGCGGCGATGCTGAAGCATCCGCCGCACTTCTTGATCACGACGCCGGAGTCGCTCTACCTCTTGATCACCTCGGAACGCAGTCGTGATCGGCTGTGCTCGGTACGACGGCTGATCGTCGATGAAATTCACGCGCTCGCACGCGACAAACGCGGCGCGCACCTGGCCTTGACGCTCGAGCGCTTGGAGCACGCGTGCAAGAATCGCCCGGCGCGCATCGGGCTGTCCGCAACACAACGTCCGATCGAGCTCATTGCTCGCCTGCTGGTCGGCTCAACGCGCACCCTGGCCGATGGCACGCCGCGTTGCACCATCGTCGACACCGGGCACCGGCGCGCGCTCGAGCTGCACCTGGCTTTGCCGGGCAGTGAGCTCGAGGCAGTCGCCTCCAAGGAGCAGGTGGGCGAGGTGCTCGATGACATCGCCACTCAGGTGAAGAGCCGCCGCACCACGCTCGTGTTCGTCAACACGCGGCGGCAAGCCGAGCGCTTCGCCCACGCGCTTGCCGAGCGGCTGGGAGACGACCAAGTGGCGGCGCATCACGGCAGCCTGTCGAAAGAGAGGCGCTTGCGCGTGGAGACACGCCTGCGAGCCGGCGAGCTGCGGGCGCTGGTGGCGACGGCCTCGCTCGAGCTTGGCATCGACGTCGGTCCGGTGGAGCTCGTGTGTCAGGTGGGCTCCCCGCGCAGCATTGCGACGTTCCTGCAGCG
>DASQDA010000787.1:0-9291 GCA_035634435.1 Polyangiaceae bacterium | reverse complement strand
CCGCGCGCGCCGGGGGCGAGCGCCAGTGCCGGGGGTCGCGTGCAGCTGCGTGGGCATCTCCGGCGCACTCTCCGGTGTAGCGGAGACGAGCGTGTGGTGTGCGTGCCGCTGAGACGGGAGGAATGAGCTTGGCTGGCTGATGGTGGCGCCGAGCTCATCGACCTCATCGGCAACGGCAAGCAGGGCTGCTTTCAGCTCGTGACACGAGGCAAAGCGCTCAGCCCGGTTCTTGCTGAGCGCGCGCTGAAGCACGGCATCGATGCTCGCTGGCAAGTCGGGGCGCGAACCCAGCAGGCTGGGCGCAGGCTCGCTACAGATCTTCATGTAGATCTTCGGCAAGGAGTTGGCGCAGAAGGGCGGCACTCCGGCGAGCAAAAAGTAGAGAATCCCGCCGAGCGCGTAGATGTCGGTGCGGTGGTCGATGTCGCTTCGGCATTCGACCTGCTCGGGCGCCATGAACTGCGGGGTGCCCACGGTGTCGCCTGTCAGCGTCACGCGCGGCGCCGTCGGCTCGTGAAACTTGCACACGCCGAAGTCGAGCACCTTGACGAAATCGCGAACGCCGTCGCGCTCGATGAGGAAGACGTTCTCCGGCTTCAGATCGCGGTGCACGATGGACGCGGCGTGAACGGCCGCCAGCGCGTCACAGAGCTGGCAGACGATGTCGACCGCGCGCGAGAGCGCGAAGGGTGGATGTGAGGCGACGACGAAGCCGAGATCAGCCCCTTCGAGGTACTCGAGTGCGATATATTGAGTGCCGTCCTCCAGCTCGCCCATGTCCAGCACGTCCACGATGTGAGCGTTGCCCACGGCGGCTGCGGCCCGCGCTTCACGGCGGAAGCGCTCGAGGTTGCTGGCACCGAAAGCGGCGCGACCGGCTAGCATCTTGAGCGCCACTTTGCGGCCGATGACGACGTGCTCGGCCTCGTAAACGACCCCCATGCCGCCGCGCCCGATGAAGCGGCGGATTGCATATCGGTTGTGAACTACTCGGCCGATCCAGGGGTCTGGCTGTTCGCTGGGCAATTCTGCCATCGTCATGTTCCTCTCCACGAGCCGCTGGCCGCGCGATGCTAACTCGAGACGCCGGTCGACCGTCACAAGAACATTTCTATGCTCAGCCGTGCAATCCGCTGAAACACGAGTCGGGGCGGTGTCGACGCGTCACTGAACAAACTCCTATTTACTCGGCTGGCTCGCCGCGGGGTGAAGGACGCGACCACGTTTGTGCGTACAAATGACTACAGCGAAGGCCGAACCATGCGCTGGCTGAGGCGGTGCCGGATCAAGTCGGTCGCGCTCGTTCTGCCGGCCGGGCAAGGCGCGACGCTGAAACGCCCTAGATTGCCGAGACTTGCGTCACGCCTGTAAGGTCCATGGGGTGAAAACGATGTCGAGGGGATCATGAATCGCAGAGCTTTGGTTTCCGCGCTCGCGACGCTGCTAGCCAGCTTCGCACTGTCGGGGTGCGGTACCGCGATGACGCGGCAAACCGAGGGTGCGAGCGGTCAGCACGCCGCGGCCGAGACTCAGGCCTCTATGCCTGCGGGTCAGCCGGGAAGCCCATCGGCTCCGGCAGTTGCGCCTGGATCGGAGAGCTACGGATATGAGGGCGCCGACCTGGCGCAGCTCCCGGAGGCAGCACCGACGGCGCTTGCCCAGGCCGCGCCAGCGAAGAACACGAACGATCCCGGCGCCGTCGCCGCTTCGAGTGCGGCGGTCGACAGCCTCGAGCAAGTGCCGGATGCGCGCAGCGGACCCCTGTTGATCTACACGGCGGACGTACATATTGCCGTGTTCGAGGTGAAGCGCGCGCTCACGGCCGCGGAGGCGCTGGCTCGTGGTTCCAAGGGTTACGTAGTGCAACAAACGAATGACGGCATCACCTTCCGCGTGCCGGCCGAGGCGTTCCAGTCCGTGCTCGACCGGGTGCTCGAGCTCGGCGACGTGACGCAGCGCAACGTGCAAGCGCGCGACGTGACGGAGGAGTTCTTCGATGTGCAAACCCGCAGCCGTACCCTGGAGGCCATGCGTGTCCGCCTCGAGGAGCTGCTCGGCCGCGCCCAAAAGGTCGAGGAGGCGCTGGCCGTGGAACGTGAGCTCGGGCGCGTGGTCGCCGAAATCGAGCGGCTCAAGGGTCGACTCAAGCTGCTCCGCGAGCTCATCGCGTTCTCTACCTTCGCGCTGCACTTCCGACCGCGAGTGGTTGAATCGCTCGAAAGCAGCGTGCCCTTGCCTTTTCCTTGGCTGCACACACTCGGTCTCGGACCCCTGCTTGCGTTGTGAGCTCGAAACATGACCTTCCCAGCCGCCCGCTCGTCCCGTCGCGCCTCATCCGCTCGAGCGCCAGTGCTCGCGCTGCTGCTCTTCAGCGCAGTCGCCGTTGGCTGCGGCCTTCCCTTTCACGCCGCAACGCCGCCGGGCTTCGTGGAGCTGCCCGAGCCCAAACAGTACGACTACCGAGCGACCACCGCTGACGGGGTGGTGATCGCCGTCCGTGCCATCGAGCACGAGCCGCAGGGCGAGCTCGGCTTCTGGGTGACCGCGATTCAACAGGAGGTACGTGAGCGCAAGGGCTACGCGCTGCTCGAGAGTCGTGACGTCAAGACCGGCCAGGGCCTCACTGGTAAGCAGCTCCGCTTCGGCTACGACGAGGGCAAGAAGCCCCACCTTTATTACGTCACCCTGCTGTTGACCAAGGCCAACCTTTTCCTCATCGAGGCGGGTGGGCAGAAAGAGCGGATGACCCAGCACGCCGCTGGCATCGACAGCGTCGTGCAGAGCTTCGAGGCCAAGTAGTGCCTCGGCTGGGCGAGCCTGCGTTTACTCACGAAGCGCTGAGCCGCGGCGTGCTCAGGCTACGCGCAAGATGGCCTCGGCGAACCACGAGCGTTCATCGACCACGACGTCATCTGGAACGAACCCCGAGCGGGTGGCGAGGCTGCGAAGCTCGTCGACGCTGAACTTGTACGAGCTTTCGGTGTGGATCGGACGCTCTGGCACGAAGCGCAAGCGCTGAGCGCCGAGCGTGACCAGTTGCTCGCTGCGGGGCGCGAGGTGCATCTCGATACGACGCTTGCGAGCGTCGTAGAAGGCGCGGTGTTCGAACGCGTCTGGATCGAAATCGCCGCCGAAGCGCGCATTCAGATGGCTGAGCACGTTCTTGTTGAAGGCGGCGGTCAGCCCGGCTCGATCGTTGTAGGCGGCGTGAAGTACGCGGGCGTCTTTGACCAGATCGGCGGCAAGCAGGAGAAAGTCGCCGCTCGTGAGCCGAGATCGCAACGCTCGCAAGCACGCCACTGCCTCCGCCGGCTCGAAGTTGCCGATGGTGGACCCCGAGTAGTAGACCAGGCGTTGAGCTCCCGCGGGGAGCTCCGCGTAGGCGTCTGCCGCGGTAAAGTCGCCCCAGTGCGGCGACACTTGGAGCTCAGGCCGGGCGGAGCGCACTGCGGCGGTCGTGCGGTCGAGAGCCTCCCGAGATATATCGATGGGTCGATACACGAGTGGGGCGTCGAGGTGCGCGAGCAGAGCGAGCGCCTTGTCAGCGCTGCCGCTTCCGAGCTCGATGAGGGCGCAAGCGCGACCGACGCGTGCCGCGATGCGCTTGCCTCGCTCTCGCAGCAGCGCGAGCTCGACGCGCGAGGGGTAGTACTCCGGCGTCCGGGTGATCTCGTCGAACAGTCGCGAGCCTCGGGCGTCGTAGACATAGCGAGGGGAGACGCGGACGAGCTTGGCGCAACCCGGCGAGCACGCCTTCCAGCTCCGCCCTGTCTGGCTCCATCACGCGAGGCCTCGCGCCAGGCGGATACCGGTGAAGGGCCAGCGCTTTTCCGGGTGGAAGAAGTTGCGGTACGTGGAGCGCACGTGGCCACGCGGGGTGATGCAGCTGCCGCCACGTAGCACCCACTGATTGCACATGAACTTGCCGTTGTACTCGCCGAGGGCTCCGTCGGGCGTCACGAATCCCGGATAGGGCTCGTAGGCGCTGCGCGTCCATTCCCACACGTCACCAAATAGTTGCGTGACGCCTGCGTGAGCGGCTGACGATGGGTGCAGTCTTCCGTCTTCGAGCCAATGAGCGCCGCTCGGGTTGGCGTCACGCGCCGCGTGCTCCCACTCGATCTCGGTCGGCAATCGGGCGCCCGCCCACTCGGCGTAGGCAGCGGCTTCATAGCCCGAGACGTGGCAAACGGGGGCGTTGGGGTCGAGCGGCACCTGCCCGTGTGCCGTGAGCTCGGCCAAGGCTCCGCTCGCATCGCGTTGCCAGTAGAGCGGTCCCTCGATGTTGCCCGCCTGCACCCAGGTCCAACCGTCGTCAAGCCAGAGCGAGGCGTTGCGATAGCCGCCGTCACGCACGAACTCGAGCATCTCGGCGTTGGTCACCAGCCGCGAGGCAAGCTCGAATGGTTCGAGGAAGCGGCGATGGCAAGGCCGCTCATTGTCGAAGGCGAACCCCTCGGCGTCCGCTCCGACGTGCACCAGGCCGCCCTCGAAGCCCTGCAGCGCAAGGGGCGAGGGCTCCGCGCAGCGCCCCAGCATGGTCGCACGATAGGCCGGCCGCAGCGGGTTTTGGGCGAAGTTATAGACAACGTCCATGACCAGGAGCTCCTGATGCTGCTGCTCGTGCTGCAGGCCGAGCTCGATCACCCGTTCGGCAGCGCCCGGCGCCTGCAGCAGCGGTTCCATCGCGCGATCCACGTGCTCGCGGTAGTCGAGCACCTCGCCGAGCGTTGGGCGCGAGAGATGCCCGCGCTGGGCCCGCGGAAAGCGAGGACCGACCGCCTGGTAATAAGAGTTGAAGAGCTCGGCGTAGCCAGTCCGAAACGGACGGTAGCCGCTCGAATGAGGAGTGAGCGCAAAGGTCTCGAAGAACCAGCTCGTATGAGCCAGGTGCCACTTCACGGGGCTGACGTCTGGCATCGCCTGCACCATGCAGTCTTCCGGGGTGAGGCCCGTTACCAGGCCCGCGGTCACGCGCCGAATTCGCTCGTAGTCAGCTCCCAGCATGCTTTCACTCGTTTGAGGCAGCCGACGCCGCCAACGGAACCTAGAGCATTGCTCTACAGTCCGCTACCGTGGGGGCGGTGATCCGCCTCGAGGAAGTTACGAAAATGTACGCACACCGAGCGGCGGTGGCGAGTGTCTCGCTCGAGGTCGCGCGGGGGGAGGTGCTGGCGCTCGTGGGCGGCTCGGGCAGCGGCAAGACGACCCTGCTGAAGTTGATCAATCGGCTACTCGACCCGACCGCGGGCCGCGTGTGGATCGCGGGAAAGGACACACGGCACATCGCAGCTCACGAGCTCCGCCGGGGCATCGGATATGTCATTCAAGAGGCGGGATTGTTTCCGCATATGGTCGTCGCCCAGAACGTCGGCATCACTCCCGAGTTGCTGGGCTGGGACCGCCAGCGCATCGAGCGCACGACGCGCGAGCTTCTCTGCCTCGTCGAGCTCGATCCAGAGGTCGTGCTCGGACGCTTCCCCCACCAGCTTTCCAGCGGCCAGCGCCAGCGTGTCGGTATCGCGCGGGCGCTCGCCGCCGATCCGCCCATCTTGCTCCTCGACGAGCCGTTTGGTGCCCTCGACGCGATGACGCGTCGCAAGCTGCGCCGCCTCTTCGCGCGCGTCGCCGCCGCGCGCGAGCTCACTGCCGTGCTCGTGACTCACGATATCGACGAGGCACTACTGCTGGCCACGCGGGTTGCCGTGATGGCAGAAGGCAAGCTGCTGCAAGTCGGGGCTCCTGTCGAGATCCTGCAGAGCCCAGCCCACCCTTACGTGCGCGAGCTCGTCAGCGACGATCCGGGCGTCGAGCAGCCGAGATGAACGAGCAGCTGGCGCTGTTGCCGGGGTACCTGACGGCCCACGTTCAGCTGGTCGTGCTGTCGCTGACCGTGTGCTGGTGCATCAGCGTGCCCGTGGGCGTGATCGCCACGCGCTCTCCGAACGTCGAGCGAGTTGCGGTTGCCACCGCCAGCGTATTGCAGACCGTGCCTGCGCTGGCGCTGCTTGCCATCATGGTGCCTCTGATGGGCGCCATCGGCGCGCCGGCAATCGGCATGGTGCCGGCTCTACTCGGCTTGACCCTGTACACGGCCCTGCCCATCTTGCTCGCGACCATTGCCGGCATCCGGGGCGTCGACCGAGCCGTGGTGGAGGCCGCGCGCGGCGTCGGAATGACCGACCGCCAGCTGCTCAGGCGCGTGGAGCTCCCGCTGGCGCTACCGTACATCGTTGCGGGCACGCGCACCGCTGCGGTCTGGAGCGTTGGGATGGCGACGCTCTCGACGCCCATTGGTGCGGAGAGCCTCGGAAACTTCATCTTCGGGGGTCTTCAGACGGGAAATCACGCTGCGACGCTCATTGGCTGTGGGGCCGCCGCCGCGTTGGCGCTCGCGATCGATGCGCTGGTGCGGCTCGTAGCCCGCGGGCTGAACGAGCGACGTAGCTCGCCCTTGCGCATCGGCCTCGCGGGGCTCGCAGCCCTGTGCCTCTTTACCGGAGTCACGCTGGCGCTTGGTCGCCTACGAGCCATCGAAAGCCAGCCGCTTCGCATCGGAGCCAAGTCTTTCACCGAGAGTCTCGTCCTCGGTCACCTGCTCGCCGCTCGCGCCGAGGTGGCCGGCGCTCGCGCCGAGGTGGTGGAATCGCTCGGCTCTAGCGTGGTTTTCGATGCGCTGTCGCGAGGAAACCTCGATGCGTACGTGGACTACGCAGGCACGCTGCACACCACCGTCCTGGGGCGCAAAGACCACGTGCAGGACCCGGCGGCCTTGCTCAGCAGCCTACGTGCCGAGCTCGAACGGCGCTACCAGGTCCTCATCGTCGCGGCGCTGGGTTTCGAAAACACGTACTGTCTGGCGGTCCGCGAAGAAGCGGCCGCCCGTCACGGCTGGAGCAATCTGTCGAGCCTTGCACCCGCGTCGGGGACGCTGGCGATGGGGGCTGACTACGAGTTCTTCTCGCGACCGGAGTGGGCGAGTCTGCGCACGACCTACGGCTTTGCCTTTCGCGAGCAGCGCAGCATGGATCCGACGCTGATGTACCGAGCCCTGCGCGATGGGCACGTGGACGTCATTAGCGCCTTCTCCACCGACGGCCGGATCGCCGCGTTCCGCCTGCGCGTGCTCGAGGACGACCGACGGGTCATTCCACCTTATCAAGCGCTGGTGTTGGTGCACAAGCGGCTCTTGCGGGAGCGTGTCGACGTGGTGCGCGCCTTCCGTGCGCTCGAGGGAAGCATCGACGCCGCAACGATGCGTGAGCTGAACCGACAGGTCGACGAGCTCGGTCGAACGCCGCGCAGCGTGGGACGCGCGTTCTCGCGCTGAGCGCATCAACGCCTGCCCTGCACGCGGCACGCGGCTCTAGAGCCGGCTTCCGCAGTATTTGCAATACAGTGCGTCCACGTCGTGGCCTTCTGCCGTGCAGTGCGGGCAGCCCTGGGTAGAAATGGGCTTGCGCATGGCGGACGCGAGCTCGGCCGTGACGATGCCGGTTGGGACGGCGATGATGCCGTAGCCAGTGATCATGACGAAGCTGGCCAGAAAACGCCCAAGGTCCGTGCGAGGATAGAGAGCACCATAACCCACGGTCGTGAGCGTCACGACTGCCCAGTAGATGGCCTTGGGGATGCTCGTGAAGCCGTGCTCCGGCCCTTCCACGGCATACATGAGCGAGCCCATGATGAGCACGATGACCATCACCGCGCCGAGGAACACCGTGATCTTGCGCGAGCTCGAGCGCAGCGCCGTCCCAATGACGTGCGCCTCACCCAGGAAGCTAGCGAGCTTCAGCACGCGGAAGACGCGCAGCAGGCGCAGCGAGCGCACCACGAGCAGTGCCTGCGTCCCAGGAAAGAGCACACTCAAGTACGACGGCAGCACGCTCAATAGGTCGACCAGCCCGAAAAAGCTGGTCGCGTAGCGCAGCGGCTTGCGCACGGCGAACAGGCGCGCCACGTACTCGAGCGAGAAGATCACCGTCAAGACCCACTCGGTCGTTCTGAGCGCCCCCCCGAAGCGCTCCCGCACCGAGCCGACGCTCTCCAGCATCACAGCCACGACGCTGACGACGATTGCGACCATCAACGTCAAGTCGAAGGCTTTCCCCGCGGGCGTCTCGGCCTCGAAAATGATTTCGTGCGCGCGCTCGCGCAACGTCAGGGGGCGAGCGGATAACTGCGACACTGATGGATTGTAGAGACCTACGCCGCCGTTTCCAGGAGCTTGTCGGCGCCATGGCGGCCCGTCGCTGCTCCGGCGACGCTCCCGCTATAGCGCGGCCTCGACGCCTTCGCCAAATCGTTCCTTCCGTTTGGCCGGGCGCGCGGCGGCCGCGCAAGACGCAACAGGCTCACCCGCGGCGGTCTGCGAGACCGAAACGGAAAGCCTGCCGGTCGTCTCGTGCGCGCAGCGCGCTTCAGGGCTCCAGGTCGGTCGCAGCGCGAAAGCTGCCGTCCATGTGAAACGGCACCGAGGTGTGTTCGTGAACGATTCGCCAGGCTCCGTTCAGACGTCGCAGGCAGGTCGTGGCGCGTGTCCAGAAGACGGCTCGCTCACCGCCCACCTTGGTCGTCGCGCTGATCCGGTCAAAGCCATGACAGAAGGCGAGGTCCCCGTTGACGCTGATCTCCAGATTGCGCGCTTCACGCTTCACTGCTTGTTCCCGCGTTGCAGAGTGGAGCGTGCTCGGGACGCCGACGTTTGCTGCTTGGGCCATGATTGTTCGCCTTTCTCTCGTGCTCGCGGTTTTTGGAACAACATTTCGAAGTGGTGGCGTAGATGCCGGAAGCACTCGGCAGCCGCTTCGGTATCGTTCTTCGCCTTCGCCAGGACGAAGCCGCCCTGAATGACGGCCTGCACGTACAGGGCCAGGCTTTCCGCACGCCAGCTCGCGTTGGGCGCGTGGCGCTGCTTGGCTTCGGCGATGAGCTGCGCGAGCTGCTGCGTATGCAGGCTCATCTGCTGGTCACAGGCGTGAAGGAGCGCCGGATAAGTGTCGTAGGTCTCTTGAGCCATGGTGCCGAGCGGACACGTCACCTCGGGCAGCGAGCCGCGTAGTATGGCAATACGAAAGTCGATGTAGGCGAGCAGACGCTCGAGCGGATCTTCGACGCTCTGGTAGGGGGCGCTCGCAAAGGCGGCGTCTGCTGCAGCGCTGAAGTGTGAAGCGGCGGCGATGGCCAGCTCTTCCTTGCTCTTGAAGTGATGAAAGAAGCTGCCCTTGGTGAGCCCCGCCACCGCGCAGACGTCCTCAACCCGGGTCGCGGAGTAACCTTTCGCCCTGATCA
>DASQDA010000786.1:0-9523 GCA_035634435.1 Polyangiaceae bacterium | reverse complement strand
CTGCTCTGCACGCAGCGCTTCGGCGCGGTCCCGCTCGCCGACCACGCGCTGCTTCTGACCCAGCGCTTCGCGTGCGAGCGCTTCGTCACCACGCGTCAACGCTAGCTCCGCACGCGCAGTCCACTTTTGTGCCTCGGCGTCGAGTGCTTCGATCTTACTCTTGAGCTGCTTCTCGGCCGCGACGGCCTGCACGACCTCGCGGCGCCCGGCGCGCAGCTGCTCGTGCATCTCGAGCAACGTCTGATCGATGGACTTACGGGGGTCGTCCATGCGATCGAGCAGCCCGTTGAAGTTGCTCGAGATGACACGGCCCATGCGGTCGAAGATTCCCATGCCGCGCTAATTTGACACGCGCGCTCCCCCGCAGCTAGCAGGGGCGAAGCAGACAGCTGGAACCCCGCTAAACGAGCGGACGTTCAGCGATTTGCGATGTGAATGGCCTGTCCGATGGACGCGGCAGCCGCTTCCATCAAGGCCTCACCAAGCGTCGGATGCGGATGCACCGACAGCGCAATGTCTTCGGCAGTGGCGACGGTCTCAAGCGCCAGTACCGCCTCGCTGATCAGGTCGCTGGCAGATGGGCCGACGATGTGGATACCGAGCACGCGCCCAGAAGGCACGTGCGTCACCACCTTAACGAAGCCGTCGGTCTCGCCGATGCTCATGGCGCGCCCCAGCACCGAAAACGGGAAGCGGCCCACCTTGAACTCGAGCCCCTGCTGCTTGGCCTCGCCCTCCGTCAAACCGGCGGTCGCGATCTCCGGCTCGGTGAACACGATACCGGGGATGGTGATCCAATCCTTGGCGGCGGCGTGGCCGGCGATGACCTCGGCGCAAACCTCGCCTTCCTTGGAGGCCTTGTGAGCGAGCATCGGCTGTCCGCTCACGTCGCCGATGGCAAACACGCCCGGCACGTTGGTCTCACATCGCTCGTTGGTGGTCACGAAGCCGCGGGCGTCGATGCTGACGCCAACCTGTTCGAGACCGATGCCCTTCGAACGCGGTTTCATGCCCACCGCCACCAGCACGACGTCGCATTCGATGCGGCTCTGACCTTCCGGGCCCGAGAGCGACACCACGATCTGCCCATCAGCGCCGCGCTCGTAGCGCTCGGCGCGCGTGTTCTTGACGATCTTCGCTCCACGCTTCTGCAAATTGCGCTCGACCACCTTCACACAATCGGGATCGATGCCCGGCAGCAGGCTGGGCGTGAGCTCCACGACGGTCAGCTCCGCGCCGAAGCTCTGATAGACCATGCCGAGCTCGAGGCCGATGACGCCACCGCCGACCACGAGCAAGCGCTTCGGAATGCGGCGCAAGCTGACCGCCTCACGAGCGCCGATGATGCTCTCACCGTCGAACTCGAAGCCGGGCACCTGAATGGTCGCGGAGCCCGTGGCAATCACGATGGCCTTATTGGCCGTGACCTGTTGCTTGCTCCCGTCCTTCTTCAGAACTTCGACGCTGCGCGGGCCCGTCAGTGTGCCGCGGCCCTCGAGCACGTCTACACCGTTGCCCTTGAGGAGACCGCGAACGCCGGAGGTCAGCTTCTTGACGATGCCGTTCTTCCAGTCCTGCATGCGCTCGGAGTCGATGGATACCCCCTGCACCACGATGCCGTGGTCCTTCACGTGCTTGGACTTCTCGAAGTAGTGAGCGTTGGCGATCAGTGCCTTGGACGGGATGCAGCCCCAGTTCAGGCAGACGCCGCCGTATTCTTCCTCCTCGATACACGCCGTCTTGACGCCCAGCTGCGCCAGCCGGATCGCACAAACGTAACCACCGGGACCGCCGCCCAGAACAATCGCATCGTAAGAAGCATCCATGGCGAGGCACCGCATAGCGGACTCCGTGGTGCTTCACAAGCAAGCGCCCGGAAACGCGCCGTTTCCATCGAATTTCGGCGTCGGGACGTCACTCACTCCACAGGGGCGCCGCGTCGCAGCGCGCCGCGTTTGCGTGCTACCGCTTGGACGAATCGGGAGGCTGGGCAGCGGCGCACGGCAAGGTGCCATCGCGTTGCTCGCGCAGATGCCATGGGAGTCGCTCGTAAACGTCGTCGAAGAGGCTCGCCGGCGTCGGAGCAGCCGCTAGCTCCACGCTGCCCAGCGCTTCGTCGATCTCCGCGTCCATGGCGCGGTCGCTCGCGGCGTCGTGCTCCGCACCCAGCGCAGCGGCCCCCCGCAGGTAGCGCTGCAGCCTGATGAGCGGATCGCGACCCTGCCACTGTGCGACCTCCCGATCATCGCGGTACAGTGACGGATCGTCGCTCGAAGAGTGCGGACCCATGCGATAGGTCACACACTCCACTAGCGAGGCTCCTCCACCAGCTCGTGCCAGCTCGATTGCCGAGCGCAGCGTCGCGTAGACGGCCAGAGCATCGTTGCCGTCGACGCGGTCCCCCGGGACGCCATACGCCTGTGCCTTGACTGCGAAGGTTGCTGACGCCGTCTGACGCGAGCTCGGGACGCTGATGGCGTAGTGGTTGTTCTGACAGACGAAGACGACAGGAGCGCGCCAGACGCCTGCGAAGTTGAGCGCTGCATGGAAATCGGGGTGGCTCGTCGCCCCATCGCCCAGAAACGCGAGCATCACCTCGGCGCGACCGCGTAAGCGAGCGGCGTAGGCAGCCCCCACGGCGTGGGGCAGCTGGGTAGCAATGCAGCTCGACCACGACACCTGGCGCATCGCGCGGCTCGCCATGTGGCTGGGCATCTGACGCCCCTTGAGCACGTCGAGCGAATTGCCGAATAGCTGCGCGAGATAGCTGGTGAGCGGAAAACCTCGAACGAGCAGCACGGCACTTTCGCGGAGCGCCGGGAACACCCAGTCTTCGGGCCTCAAGGCCAAGGCGGCAGCCACGGGCGCTGCTTCCTGACCCGTGCAGGCGCCGTAGAACCCGATGCGACCCTGGCGCTGGAGCTGAAGCATGCGCTCATCGAGCCTTCGAACGCGCCGCATGTGTCGATAGAGCTGGAGGCAAAGCTCGATCGGAATCTCCGGGCTGGCGGCGAGCAAACTGCCGTCCTCGGCGAGCCGTTGGCGGAGCCCCAGCGGATTCATGGGGGAGGCTCCGCACCGAGCAACGTGAGCGCCTCGCGGACAGCCACGGCGTCGGCGCGCTCGGGTGCCGCAAGGAGCGCGTACAGGCGCGGCTTGGCCTCGGTGAGGCGCGCTCGACCCGCCGCGACTACGGCCAACGTACGAGCATGGAACGTCCAGGCATCCAGATCGCGCACGATACCGTCCCGCGCGCGCGCGTCGCCCATGCGAGCCAGCGCGATACGAGCGTCGTAGGCCAGTGGGTCGCGCGCGAGCCAAGCGAATGCGCGACGCGCTAGCGCCGGGCGTGCGGCTTGCAGCGACAACTCGCCCGCGAGGTCGATGGCGGCTTGCTCGTCCTCGGAGCTTGCCCCTGGCACACGCCGCGCCAGTAGCAGGAGCAACATCTCCTCACCGCTGGTGTCCCCGTAACGCCCGAGCAACAACGCAGCCGCAGCTCGGACCTTCAGATCCGCACCCCCGAGTGCCGACCGCGCTCGAGCGCGCACGAGCTCCGGCAACGGGTGCGCGTCCGCATAGTGAGCCTCGGCAATGCGGAACCCAAGCTTTCGCACCTCTGGATCGGGATCGACCAAGCTCGCCAGCAGCGCCGGCTCACAGGCGGCAGGAGCTACCTGATGCAACGACAGCAACGCTTGGAAGCGCTCGGCCGCCACGTCACTCGAGCACGCGGCCTTCAGCGCAGCGGCGAGCGCCTCGGAGCCAACGGTGCCGAGCTCCCCCAACGCTAGCAACGCGAACTGGCGCGCGCGGCTTGCACGGTCGTGCTGCGCCATGCTGACAAGGGTCGCCAGATGATCCTGAACGTCGGCATCCGCCAGGGCCAACGCCGCTGAGGCCCGCACCTCGTCCGCCGGGTCCGCCAGCGCTCGCCCCAGTGCAGCCTTGGCCTCGCTTTCTCCCGAGCGCGCGTAGCGCACGAGGTCGCGCAGCGCGCCGAGCCGCACCTCGAGCTTCGGGTCGTTTGCATCGCGTAGCGCCGCAGCCAAGCTCCGGGGGAGCGGCGAGAGCCCGAACATCAGCCGCCGCTGCCGCCAGTCCCGGTCCCCGCTGAGCCGGAGCTCGAGCTGGACACTTCGCACACCTGATGCGGGCGGTCCTGCGGCACCGGGCTGGCCGTGGACGGCACCACGCATACCTTGCCCGAGTCGCGCGCATCGATGACGACTGCGCTCCACGCGTTGCCCTGAACGCCCACATCCGAACACTCGTATCCCGGGCGACAATCCTTGCTCGAGTCACAACTTGCCATGCAAAAGCTGCGCTGAAACCGCGATAGGCCAGTGGCGTCCGCGCAGCCTGCAGCGGGGGAGACCTGCGCGCCGAAGGCGATGCACACGGAATCGTCTGGACAGGTACCGGGCTCGCAATGGGGGACCGTGCAGTAACCACCGGGCTGCGTGATGTCGCAGAGGCGCTCACCGCTCGCAGAACAGTCCACCGAGGTCGAGCATTCGTCACCAATCTGCGGCTGGCAGGCGATGAAGCTCAGGCAGGCAACGAGGGCAGCCCAGCGCGAGAAGAGCGGACCGCCTCCGGGCAGTCGACCAGCGAAGCGGCGGGCGGGCTGAATGTAGGGGCGGGCGGCCATGCGCGGCGGACTCTACACCAATCCCGAAGCATGATCGCCCCGTAGAAGGGTGATCGGCGGGTCCAGCGGGCGGTCAGCCTCCGCGAGCTCCGCGCCCAGGGGGCGCGTCGACCGCGTTCGAGTCGGGCTTTTTCGGACAGGAATCGCTTCAAATGCCGAACCGGCGGCCTTCCCCGTTTGCAGGCCGCGGGCCCGTCCACTACACCTCCCTGGCCGCGCCGATGTCCACGTTCATCACCGACGACTGCATCAACTGTGGGGCCTGCGAGCCCGAGTGCCCGAACTCGGCCATCTCTCAGGGCGATGACATCTACGTCATCGATCCCGATCTATGTACGGAATGCGTCGGGTTCTACGAGCATGAAGCGTGTCAGGCCGTGTGCCCCGTGGAGTGCTGCTTGCCCGACCCCAAGCACGTCGAGGAAGAGCAAACCCTCGTCGAGCGTGCGCTCCACCTGCACCCGGACGACTCCGAATTGAAGGCGCGGGTGGAATCCGGCGCGTTCCCCTCACGCTTTCGCGGCTGAGCCGCGAAGCTCCAGTCGCGCCGGCCTGCCCGCTCCTGCAGCGACAAAGAGGGGCGAAAACATCTCTCGGCTTGCCGGAGAGCTCGCCTATGCCTACTCTTGGCAAGTGCGTGTCGAATGGATAGGGTTCCGGCTGGTCGCTTGCGCGCCGCTGCTCGCGGCCTGCTCTGGCACCGCGGCGCCGTACACCTCGGATGCCGACCACGGCAGCACGCACGCGCTGATCACGGTGGAGCGGCGTGAGGTGGTCGATGCGCGATCGGCGCCGCAGGCCAAGGCCTTCGCGAGCTTCGTGCGCACGCCGCCCGAGGTGGACGCAACGGCCGTGACGCGCATTGCAGGACTCGATTTGCGCCTTCCAGAGGTCGGTAGCTGCGCGCTGGCGACCGCCTCCGCCTCCAGGGACAGCATGGTACCGCTCAGCCCCTTGAGCCGCATTCAACTGCTCGACGCCGGCGACGTCTCACTCGAAAGCGCCTCCGGGCGCGTCGAGCTCGCGCCGCGCGCGTTCCCCGCCGTCACGGATCTGGTGGCCGGGGTCGTGTATACGACCCGCGATCGAGCGGCAACGCTACCTGCGAGCGAGGCCTACGCGCTGAGCGTGGCGGGCAGCTCCTCCGTCGCGGCCCTAGCAGTCAGCGCCGAGGCTCCCGCGGTGCTGGAGTCGGTGTTGCTGGGCGGCGTTCCCTTGGAGGACAGCGCGCGCTCGCTGGACGCGCGAGGCACCGAGGTTAGCTGGAAGCCGGGGGCGGCGCGGGACCTCGTCTACGCCGTCATCGCATCGGACGACGGCGCACCGCACGCGACCTGCACCTTCCTGGACGAGGCCGGCGTCGGTGCGCTCCCCGCGTTCGCAGTGCCGAGCTCGGCCCTGGCGACGCTCGCGTTGCATCGATTGCGAACAGTGACGCTGGCCGGAACCGGCGTGGATGCCATCGATGCTGGCGAACTACGCTTCGACTTCGAGCTCGTGGCCAGCGTTGGCATCTCAGGGCGTTGATTTCGGCAGCCGCACGCAGAGCCCGGCGCGATGACCGCACCGCATAGGGTCTATTTCGTACCGGGTATGTTCGGCTTCGGCAGGCTCGCCGGGTACGACTATTTCACCCACGTTCGGGTCGGCCTCGAGCAGCGCTTTCGTGCGGCCGGTGTGGACGTGCTGTTCGAGGACGTGCCTGCGCCGCCGACCTCGTCGCTGCGCTACCGCTCGCGCATTCTGGCAACGACCATCACCCGCACGGCAGGACGGGACACGGGGCCCATCCATCTGCTCGGCCATTCCACGGGCGGGCTGGACGTGCGCCTGGTGCTGTCACCGAGCGCCAATCTGGGGCTGCCCCCCGAGATGATGGCGTTTCGCTCGCGCGTGCAGAGCGCCATCAGCATGAACTCGCCGCATTATGGCACCCCGGTCGCCGGCTACTTCGCGACGGTGTCTGGCACGCGCCTGCTCTACGCCTTGAGCTTGCTCACCGTCGTATCGTTGTCCCTCGGCGAGCCCTCGCTGCATATTTTCTCGCGGCTGCTCGGCGGCTTCGGCAGTATCGACAACTTCATCGGCGGCGACTTCAAGCTCATCAGCCGCATCACCGACTCCATCTTGCGCTTCGTGGACAAAGACGGGCGCGAAGAGATCCACGAGTTTCTCAGCAAGGTGCGGGTGGACCAGGGCGGCATCATTCAGATCATGCCGGAGGCCATGGACCTCTTCAACGCAGCCACCGAGGGGCAGACGGGGGTCCGGTACGCGTCGGTCGTGTCGGCGGCACCGCCCCCGCGCTCCCTACGCGTCGCACGGCGCATTCGCTCACCGTACGCAGCCTTGACGGCGACCCTCTTCTCGATGCTGTACCAGTTCGCCAGTCAGCGTCCCAAGGTTTATCCCTACGCGCGTGCCACTCCCCGCCAGGTGGAGCTCATTCGCGCCGGCGTCGGGCACGAGGTCACCGAAGCTTCCAACGACGGCATCGTGCCCACGCTCAGCATGATCTGGGGCGAGCTGTTGTGGGCAGGCGAAGCCGATCACCTGGACGTTCTCGGGCACTTTCACGACGACATTCAGCCGAGCCGGCACACCGATTGGGTAACCAGCGGCTCGCGCTTCACGCGGCAGCGCTTCAACGCCCTGCTCGATGCCATCGCAGGCTTTCAACTGCAGGGTTGAGCCCACACTGCGCTCAGCGCGCGGCAATTCCCGTCGCCAGGGTCGGGCGCGGGATGATGTCGAAGCTTAGCTCCAGTGGGCGACCGGCACGCAAATAAGTAACTACGAGGCGGGGGGCGCTCTTCAGCGATTGGAAGGCATCGTAGGCCTGGGTCTCGCGTTCAATCGGCTTGCCATTGACGGCCGTCACGACGTCGCCTGCGCGTAGGTCGACGCTGGACCAGAAATCCGGAGGATAGAGCGCCAACACCGTCCAGCCGACGAACTTCCCGTCGCGTACGTGCGCTTCGACCTCCACGCGCTGGAGGAACTGAGGAAAGCCGGCGTCCACGAGCTCGACGACGTCTTGCTGATACAGCTTGCCCGCCGGAGCGCGCGCGCTGGGCGGCGTCACCGCCGGTTCGGGGGGCAGCAGCTCTGGCGCCGGACCCTCGAGCCGAGGATGAGCGCTTCCACAACCTGCAAGCCCGCAGGCGACGACCAGCAAGATAGCGGGGCCTTTCACGGCCTAAATATGCCCAAGGCTGGCGCTCACGGCAAACAAGTGGCGAGCGAGAGCCCGGGAAAGCTGGCCATCACTGCTGAAAGGAGGCGCTCGGTCACCGCCTCGGGCTCACCCTCCCCCGAGACGTGTCGCACGCGGTCACCAGGAACCAGGCGCTCGGCCTGGAGGTAAACGGCAGCCAGGCGTTCCTGGAGGCTGCGTGACTCGAAGAGCTCCTCGGCTCCGCCGCGCTGGCGGCGCCGCGCTTCCGCGAGCGCCACCGGCACATCCAGCACGAGTGTCAGATCGGGCCGCAGAGCTTCGCAATTGAGCTGTCGGATCCAGGGCACCACGTCAGCGCCGCCTTCGGCGGTCAGCGATTGGTAGGCGAGGCTGGAGAGATCATAGCGGTCACACACCACCAGCTGCCCCTGCAACAGGGCTGGCGCGATGAAGTTGTCCACGTGGTCGAGGCGATCGGCCGCAAACAGCAATGCCAGTGTCGACCACTGAAACGGGCGCGGCAGGCCCGACTGCGGGTCGAGCAGGCGCCGCTCGATCACGCTGCGGATAAGGCTGCCGATTGGACCCTGACTCGGCTGGAACGTGTGACAGGCCGCCTGTCCCCCGCTCACCAAGGCCTCGACCAGCCGGCGACACTGAGTGGTGCTTCCGGACCCGTCGATGCCCTCGATGACGATGAATGGTGCTCTCGCTTGGCTCGAGTCTGCAGGCAGCATCACACCTTCCCCGCGATTGGCGCCGGGTCTTCGCCCAGGACGACGTTGTCGATCAGACGGGTGCTTCCGAGGAAGGCCGCCACAGCCAGCAGCGCTCGATTGGCAACGAGGGCGTCGTCGTCGATGGCGGACAGCTCGTCCGGGTCCGCGAGCTCGACGTAGTCGACGCGAAAGCCCGCCGCCGTCAATGCGCTGGCGACCGGCTTACGCAGCGTGCGAGCACGGCGTTCACCGCCCGCGAACGCGCGCACCGCCTCACTCAAGGCAGCGGGCAGCGTCGCGGATTTTTGCCGCTCCGACGCGCTCAGGTACGCGTTGCGTGAGCTCAACGCGAGGCCGTCCGCTTCCCGCACCGTCGGATGGCCGAGCACCTCGACCGGCAGCAACAAGTCGCGAGCCATCCGCCGGATTATCTGCAGCTGTTGGTAGTCCTTGCGTCCGAACATGGCAACGCAAGGGCCAGCACAGGCAAACAGCTTGGCGACGATGGTTGCGACGCCCTCGAAATGCTCGGGCCGGCGCGGCCCACAGAGGCCCGCGGACAAGCCTTCGACCCGCACCCGTGTCCGCTCGTTCGGCGGGTACATTGCCGCCACCTCAGGGTGAAACAGCAGCGCCACGCCCGCCGCGCGGCACACCTCGAGGTCGCGCTCGAAGGTGCGCGGATAGCGCGAAAAGTCCTCGCCTGGGCCGAACTGCGTTGGGTTCACGAACAGGCTGACCGCGACGCGTGCGCCTCGCTGTCGTAGCGCATCGACCAGAGCGACGTGGCCGGCATGCAAAGCACCCATCGTCGGCACGAAACCCACGCGCTCGCCGGCCTCGCGCAGAGCGTTGCACGCACTCCGAAAGGTCTCGACCGTCGTGCAGACTTGCAGCTCGCTCACGGCTCTTCCGTGGCAGGTCCGTACACGGGACCCGCGGCGACGACTACGGCTTGAGCGCCCGTGTCCT
>DASQDA010000785.1:0-9660 GCA_035634435.1 Polyangiaceae bacterium | reverse complement strand
GGGCTACGTCTCCGGCCACAGCACCTTCAGCCGAGCCGCAGCCGAAGTGCTCGCCGAGCTCACGGGCAGCGCGTACTTCCCCGGCGGTCTCGGCAGCGGGACCGTCGGACCAGAACTCCGCCAACACCCGTGTGAAGTCACCGCGCTTCACGCGCTTGGGCGCGTAGGGTTTGCCGGTGGCCGGGTTGAGGGGATGACCGCTGCCGTCGTTGCTGCCGAGCGGATTGTTGCCGTAGGCGCCCGGCGAGATGTCCATCATCACGCCATCGGCGATGTCGAGCTCGGAGCTTCTGCGCAGGATGTCGAGCGCCGCGCGCGCGAGATTTTCGTCGAGGGCGACGGGGGGCGTGCCGAGGTCCAGATAAGCCTCGTTGGCGCTCGGCCGCAGCAACGCGAACGGCGTGACCTGACCCCACTGCACACCGATGTAATCCTGAGCGCCGGAGCCAGCGGGGATGCCGTTCTGCGTGACGGACTTGGCGAGCACCAGCTTTTGCCAGAGCGTCGGCTGCTGGAGCGTGGTTCCGGGCAGATCGACCACCAGGTTTGCATTTTCCGAATGGTAGCCTTCGAGCGGTGCATACTTGCCTTGCTCGTTGGCTCCGTCGCCCGCGAAAGCAGCGATGACCGTGCGCGCGATGCGGTTACCGAGCGCGCTCGGAGCGTCGCCCTCGGCGTTCTCGTCGGAGGCGTCGTATCCCAGCTTGCTCATGAACGCTTCGAAGCAGGCCTTGGAAGTGGCGCCGCCGGTGGCCCCTGCGTAGCGGTGGCTGAGGATGCGATAAGCGGCGAAGGAGATGGCCTCGGCTCGCGCCGCCTCGCTATCCTCGGCGCTCAGCCGCTCGTCGCTCAAGTAACCATCTGCGAGGGCGTCGTAGGCGGCCCAGGCGTCCCACATGGCCAGCGAGAGGTGGAAAAGGTTGCGGGCGTGGACCGTGGGCCGCGGGATGTCGCGGCGGATGGCGCCGAGAATCTGCTCGTTCCAGCGACGCGCGATGGAGGCGGTGGGCTCGGGATCGATGGCCGCCTCCGGGCAGCTCGGCCCGGGCGGCGTCAAGGGGGCGAGTCGGAAGCTCGTTACCGCCGCCACACCCTTGGCCGCGGGGCGATGGATGGCGATGCCGGCGTCGAGCTCGGGCGTGAGCACGTTGCCGCCCGCAGCCCAGACGCCGCCGTGCGGATCGACCCAGGCCGAGTGCAGCGACTGCGTGGCCTTGAAGTCGATGCCCGCGTCGATGGCCTGGAAGCCTTCGCCTGCATCGTGATAGATGCTGCCGCCCACGCCCACCGCCCACACGTCGCCCGTGTCGCTCACACAGGCTCCCTGCAAGAGTGGCGCGGCGGCGGGACTCGCGTCTACGAGCTTGTCACCGCTGGCGACGAGGAGCTGGCCTTTACCTTCGCCGCCGACGACGACGACGCGGTCGCGCGCGGCGTGGACGGTGAAGAGGGTGGAAGCGTCGTCGTGCTGGACGAGCTGGAAGCCTTCGCTGGCGTTCCCGCGCAGCACCACGCCGCGACCCCCGACCACCCAGACGTCGTTGGCTGATGCGCCCCACACCTTGAACAGGCCCGGCAGATCGCGCTGCTCGTTCTGCGGAAGCGCTTCGGGCAGCGCAAGCTCGGCCCAGCGCTCGCCGGCGTAGTGCCAGATGAAGCCGTTGCGCCCGGCAACGGAGCCCACGGCATACACGTCCGTGGGGCTAGCCGCCCAGATGCCGTAGATCGTGTGTTTGCCGAGGCCGGGCGTCGGCATGCGCTCGAAAGCGCCTGCAGCGTATCGAAGAATGTGAGCTTCGGAGCCGCCGAAGTACACCGGGCCTTGCTCGGTTGCGTGCACCCACCACAGATCGCCCTGCACGCCCGTCGGCATTCGCTGCCACTCCCCGCGGCCGTTCCAGTGAAGCACGAGCGGGCCTTTGCCGTCGTCGGCGCCCGCCATCCACACGTCGTCAGCCGCGGTGCCGTGCACGCTGAGCAGCGCTGCGGCGGCGCTCTCTTCGATCTGTTGCCACTTGGGCTCGCTCACCGGCAAAAGCTCAGTGTCGCCGTCCGCGCACCCCGCCGCGCTCAGCGACAGTGCCAAACACACCCTTGCAATCGGTTTTTTCACGCGGCCTCGCCCAGTGCAACAAGTAGACCTCCGCGCGCGTCTGGTAAATCCCATTGCGCAGCTCGCGAATGTGCCAGCCGCGTGGCTCAGTTCCGGATCTGCGTGTCTGGGTGTTTGGCACTCACCGGGGGACGCAGGTGCGCAATTGGCCTACAGATCGGCGGTGCTCAGCAGTGCGGTTTGCGTCGCTTCGGCCTGCACGCCGGCGGCATTGTGTACCTTGGCGTGGACCAGGATGCGCAGTCCGTCGCTCTCCTCGGAAGCCCGCACCAAGCCGCTGGCCATGGCCAGGATCGGCACGAGATCGCAGACGTTGTCGTCGTGGCAATAGAAGAGCTGCGGACGCACGGGTGCCGGCGAGACGGCCTGCGCGCCCGTCTGTGTGTTTTCGAGCGTGAGGCTGACGAAGGCACGTTTGCCGAAGCCTTCACCGCGAATTCCCAGCAGTACGTGGGTGCCTCCCTGACCAAATGTTTGCAATCTCAGCTCGCCGTCCGGGATCAACGCCGCGAAATCGAGGCCGTCGTCGCCGGCAGGCACGCCGATGGTGACCTTGGCCGGGCCCGGCTCGGGGAGCACGGGAGGCAGCGTTTCGGGCCCTTCCGCTGCGTTAGGGCTGCACGCATTGATAAACAGCAGGTTGAGCAGCACGAGCCTGCTGGCTTTTCGTCGCGGTTCGAGCGGTCGAGGAAGGCGCATGCTGAATCGAATCCTTATCATTCAAGGCGCGAGCCAAGGCCCGTCAGGCCCGCGGAACGGGGTGGCTCGCAGTTTGCTTTGGAGGGCACTGCTGACCGAGACTGTGCCGCCGTGTGCCAATTCGTGGGCGTGGAGTGGGCGGAGCAACCTTATCGGGCGGAGCAAGACGGCGTTCGGGCAGCAGGAGAGCAATCAGCATGACAATCAAGCACGCACTACGACTGGGTTCGGTGGCCGCCAGTCTCGCACTGGGGGCGTTGGCCTGCCCGAACGAGGCGGAGGCGTGCGGCGGCTTCTTCTGCGACAGCAATCAGCCCATCAATCAGGCGGCGGAGCGCATCATCTTTGCGCACAACGCCGATGGTACGGTGACGGCCGTGATTCAGATCCTCTACGAAGGACCGGCGGAGAACTTCTCCTGGGTGCTGCCCATCTCGACGGTGCCCACGCAAGAGCAGGGGATTGGCATTGCCTCCGACATCGCCTTTCAGCGCCTGCAACGGGCGACCAATCCGAGCTACACGCTGACGACACGCATCGAGGGAACCTGCGGGGAAACCCTCGTCAGCTCCGGTGGGTCTTCATCGGGTGGGGCGACCAGCGGCCCCACTGCGGGTAATCCTTCCCCGGGTGACGGCGGTGTCGTGGTGGAGGCCTCCGGCAGTGTGGGGCCCTTCGAGTGGGTGGCTATCTCACTCAACCAATCCCTCGACGATCCATCGGATGCGGCTGTCGATTGGCTCACCGAGAAGGGCTACGACGTGGCGCCCGGAGCCCGTGGCTTGCTGCGACCTTATCTGGAGGACGGACTCTATCTGCTGGCCTTGCGTCTCACCAAGGACGCGGACACGGGTTCCATCCGGCCCATCAAGCTGACGTACGAAGCCACGAAGCCCATGATTCCCATCAAGCTGACCGCCGTGGCGGCCAACGCCGACATGGGCGTGATGACGTGGATCTTGTCGTCAGCGCGGGCCGTGCCGAGCAATTACAACGCGCTCGAGCTGAACGAAGCGCGCATCAACTGGTTCAATCCCGCCACCAACTACGACGATGTGGTCAGCGCGGCAGCCGACGAATCGGGAGGTCAGGGCTTCGTGACGGAGTTCGCCGGCCCTTCCGAGGCGCTCGGCAAGCCGGTGTGGTCAGACAACGACGAGCTTCAATGGAGCACTTTCAAGACCATCCGGTTCGCCAACTTCCGGCAGATCCTCGAGACGTCGGAGAGCCAGTGGGGCACGTGGGACGGCTTCTGGGACGCGCTGCGCACGAGCGTGGTCTTGCCGGCACACGTCGCGGCAGCGGATTTCAAGCTGTGTCCCGGTTGCTACGCTGACGAAGTTCAGTTTTCTCCCACGCAGTACATCGCCGCGCTGGAGACGAACGTGATCGCGCCGGTGCGCGACGTACAGACGCTGCTGGATGACCACGCCTATACCACTCGCTTTTACACGACAATGTCCGCCGATGAGATGACGGTCGACCCGGCCTTCACCTTCAATCGCGATCTGCCGAACGTGGACAACCAGCACACGGCGGAGCGAGTGATCGAGTGCAATTCCAAGGTCAACCAATTCAATGCGCCGTGGCGCGTCGCGCTGCCTCAGGGCGTGACGGTGCGCGGCAGGGGCAACAGCTGGCCTGGCGACGACGTGGAGCAGCCAGCGAACGCGCGTATCCTGCGCCTCGCCGAGTCCGGCGAGGGCCAGGTGCTCGAAGACAACTCGCAAGTCATCACCGCGAAGTTGAAGGAGTACAACGCGCCGTTTGGCACTCCGCCGGTCGGCGCCGGGGGAAGCACCAACGGCGGCAGCACCAACGGCGGCAGCACCAACGGCGGCAGCACGGGTGGGACCCCGGTCACCGCAGGCGGCGACACCGGCAGTGCAGCCAACGGCGCAACGCCGGAAGGCACACACGTGTCGGGCGGATGCAATACGGTGGCCGGCACACCAGCGAGCGGCGGCTGGCTGCTCTCGCTTTCCGGTCTCGCGCTCGTCATCGCCGCGCGGCGTCGGCGGCGGGAGTGAGCGGACGCAGCGTTGATCGAGCCGCAACAAGATCAGACTGGGAACAGCAGGAGATGAATTAAATGACGATCACGCGCAAGCTACGGATGGGATGGATGGCGGCAGGTGTGGCCCTGGGGGCGCTCGTGTTGCCGACGGACGCCCAGGCGTGCGGTGGCTTCTTCTGCGACAGCAATCAGCCCATCAATCAAGCGGCTGAGCGCATCATCTTTGCTCACAACCCCGATGGCACCGTCACGGCCGTGATTCAGATTCTCTATGAGGGGCCCGCCGAGAATTTCTCCTGGGTGCTACCCATCTCGACGGTTCCCACCAAGGAGCAAGGCATCGGCATCGCTTCGGACTTGGCCTTCCAGCGCCTGCAAGCCGCAACCAATCCAAGCTACACGTTGACGACGCGCGTTGAAGGTACTTGTGATCAAGGCTTCTCGAGGGGAGATAGCGCTTCGAGCGGAGGGTCGCCCGGTGGGAACGGTATCGGTGCTCCTCCCGTGCCGGGTGGGGCCGTGGTGGTGGAGGCGTCCGGTACCGTCGGTCCTTTCGAGTGGACTGCCATCTCCGTGACCGAGTCGAGCACGGATGCATCGGACGTCGCTGTGCAATGGCTCACGGACAACGGTTATGACGTCGCTCCAGGTGCGCGTGGTTTGCTGCGACCCTATCTGGAGGAGGGCCTTTACCTGCTCGCCCTGCGCCTCACCAAGGACGCGGACACGGGTTCGATCCGACCGATCAAGCTGACGTACGCCGCCGAAAAGCCGATGATTCCCATCAAGCTCACGGCTGTGGCCGCGAATGCCGACATGGGCGTGATGACGTGGATTCTGTCATCGGGGCGCGCGGTGCCGAGCAACTACAATGCGCTCGAGCTCAACGAAGCGCGCATCAATTGGTTCAATCCGACCATCAACTACAACGACGTGGTCACTGCCGCAGCGGACGAATCGGGTGGCCAGGGCTTCGTCACGGAGTTCGCCGGCCCCTCCGCATCGCTCGGCAAGCCCGTGTGGTCGGCTAGCGACGAGCTTCAGTGGGCCAACTTCAAAGCCACGCGTTTCGACAACTTCCGCAACATACTCGATGCTTCACAATCGCAGTGGGGCACGTGGGACGGCTTCTGGGACGCGCTGCGTACGAGCGTGGTGTTGCCGGCTGAGGTTGCGGCAGCGGATTTTCAGCTGTGTCCCGGCTGTTACGCCGACCGCGTTCAGTTTTCTCCCACGCAGTACATCGCCGCGCTGGAGACGAACGTGATCGCCCCGGTGCGCGACGTGCAGAAGCTGCTGGATGATCACGCGTACACGACCCGCTTTTACACGACCCTCTCCGCTGACGAGATGACCATCGATCCGGCCTTCACCTTCAATGTCCAGCTGCCCGACGTCAGTAACCAGCACACGGCCGAACGGGTGATCGAGTGCGGTCCCGAAGTCGACCTGTCCAGCGCCCCCTGGCGCGTCGAGTTGCCGCAGGGCGTGACGGTGCGTGGCAGCGGTAATCTCTGGCCCGGCGACGAGGTCGCGCAGCCCGCAAACGCGCGCATCCTGCGCTTGGCGGAAACGGGCCAGGGGCAGGTGCTCGAAGACAACTCCGAGGTCATCACGACCAAGTTGAAGCAGTACAACGCAGCCTTCCAGACGCCTTCACAATCCTCGGGCTGCAGTGCCGTCGCGGGTCAAAGCGCGGGCGGGGTAGGGCTGCTCGCGCTCTCCGGTTTAAGCTTGTTCATGGCTGCGCGACGTCGCCGGCGCCCGTGACCACCGCACGGGCAGGGGAGAGCTTGGCCGCTCTCTCTTCCAGCGCTTTTGCCCAGCGGCTCTCGGGCCGAAGCAGTCGCCGCTCCGCTACCAGCGCGCGGGCGACGGCCGGGCGCTTCGAGCGCAGGGCTGCTTCGGCCAGCGTCTGCTCGATGATATCGCGCTGCGCGTTGCTGCCGCCGAACGCGCTGGCAACCAGGCGCAGCGGCCACAGCGTCTCGACGACGGCATCGTAGCGCCCTTCACCAAAGGCGACGAGAGCACGGGCCAGCGGCAGCCCTACCTGTCGCGACATGCCGGCGTTGCTGCCGTCGTCGCCGGCGCACCGCTCCAGCTCGTCGACGCGGCGGCGAGCCTCCGTCAGCCGGCCTTCCGCGACGAGTGACAACGTCGCGTGTACGTCGTTGAAGGCGTAAAATCCGTGGTGCACCGGGTCGCTCCAGCTGGTCGCGACGCTGCTTGCGCGCGTGCCGAGCTCGACTCCGCGTAAATGCAGGCGCCAGAGCAGGGCGGCAGCATCGACCATTTCGAGCGCCACTGCGGAGGGCTTCGGCCAGAGATGCTGGTCGAAGATCGAGAGAGCGCGCGCGGGCTGGTCCAGCTCGAGGTGGAAGAGGGCCAGGTGCCAGTGATTGTGAAAGGCAAAGCCATTGTCGACGGACCAATCGGACCGCCGCGATTGCAACCAGTCGATGCCCTCTGGCACGCGACCCTGCATCTCGAACACGTGGGTGACTGCGTGGACCGCCCATACGTCCTTGGGGTTGAGCTCTAGCGCCCAGCGACCACGGGTTTCGGCTTGCTCGAACAGCAGGGTTTCTTCGAGGCCAAAGGCGAGCATGCCTTGCAAGAAGCCAAAGCCGGGCACGGACTCGTCCCAGGCCGGGAGCGCGTGCAGCAGGCGATCGCGCAGCTGGCGTTGCTGACCCAGGTAAAAGTCCCCCACGTGCGCAACCTGCAAGGCCAGCAAATCACGCGGGTAATCGAAGGCGATGCGACCGTACAGGTCGATGGAGCGATGAAACTCGCCGTCGAGCCACGCTCGCGCGGCGGCCAGATGACGCCGCTCCCGTGCGTTCGCAACGTCGGCGAGCGCTTCGCCCTGGGCGAGGCTCTCCCGGATGAGCGCCAGCCCCGCCCGCTCGCCGGCCATGACGCCAAGAGCCGCGCGCAGACACTGTGCGGACACGCACTCGGGGTCCTCGGCGAGCAGAAGGTCGAGGGGCGAGAAGGGGTCAGCGGCGTAGCCGGCCACTTGCTCGAGCGCGCGATCGTACAGCTCGGCGGAGCACGAAGAGCGGGCGGACAGGGCCAGATGCCGTGAATCGGTGTGAATCATGGGTCCTCACTGGGTTGGTTCGATGTGCCGGAGCATGCCGGTTTCCCTCGTGGAGCCCGGCGCGCTTCAGTGGTGGAGAGCGAGTCTGCCGGGGCGGCGTGATGCGCTGCGCGCAGCGAGCGTGAAATAGTCGTGAAAAGCGTCCGCCGCTGAGCGCCGCTCCGCCGCCGCGGAGCCCCTTGCGGCGGCGGGACAGCGGCTTTACCCGCCACGGGAGGTTCCAGCGTGACGCTACGAATTCATCTGCTCGGTCCGCTCGAGGTCCACGGAGACGGCGGCCCGCTCGCCTTCCCAGCGCGCAAGACCGCAGGCTTGTTAGCCGTGCTGGCGCTGCGGGCCGGAGTCGCCTTCGAGCGCGAGTGGCTGACGGCGCTGCTGTGGCCCGACGTTCCCGAAGCCCAGGGTCGTACCAGCTTGCGCCAGGCGCTGGGCCACTTGCGCAAGCAACTGGGCGAAAGCAGCGTGGTGAGCAGCGGCGACAAGATCCACCTGGACCCAGCGCAGCTGTGGGTGGACGTCGCCGAGCTCGAGCGCGTCCTGGACCGAGCGCCCGCCCTGCGTGCTCCGGCACTCGAGTGGTGTCGTGGCGGGTTGCTGGCGACCTTCCCTGCGCTGGAGGAGCCGTTCGATGACTGGCTCGGCTCGCAGCGCGCCCGCCTGCGGGAGACGACCGCTGCCAGGCTGGAGGAGTGCCTGGCGGCGCTGGCTGCAAGCGGCGAGCTGGAGCGGGCGTGTGCGGTCGCCGCGTGCGTGCTCGAGCTGGACCCCACGCGCGAGTCCGCGCACCGCGCTCTGATGCGGCTGCATGCTGAAAGGGGCGATCGGTCCGCCGCGTTGCGCCAGTACGCCCGTTGTCGCGAGCTCTTGAAGAGCCAGCTCGACATCGAGCCTTCGGCGGCAACGGAGGCGCTGCGTTCGACGATCGCAGCGCCGCAGCCGGCGTCGGCGGCGCGGAGCCAAGAGCCCGCGGTCCTGCCGACGCAAGCCCTGGGTGGGCGGACGCTGCTCGCCGTCGTGCCCTTCCAGGCCGTGGGCACGGACAGCGACGCGCAGTTGCTCGCCAGCGCGCTCAGCGAAGACGTGACCACCGAGCTTGCGCGCTTCCCGCAGCTCGGACTCATCGCGCGCTCCAGCGTCGCCGCGATCGCCGCACGCAGCCGCGACCCGGACGTCATTGCTCGCGAAAGCGGAGCGCGTCTGGTGCTGTCGGGTAGCGTCCTGGTGCGGGCCGAGAAGGCACGCGTCACTGCGGCCCTGGTCGATCCGACCACCCTGCTCGAGCTCTGGTCGGAGCGCTGGGAAGTGCCACTCACCGATCTATTCGCGATCGTCGACCAGCTGACACGGAGTCTGGTCGGGGCTCGGGCGTTGCGCATCGACGAGAGCCGCCTGCTGGAGGCGCGAAAAAAGCCTCCCGAACGGCTCGAGGTGTACGAGTGCTGGCTGCGCGGGCTCGAGTGTCTGCGGCGCGGAACGCCGGACTCCGACAGCGAAGCGCGGCATTTTTTCGAACGCGCGCTCGATCTCGCGCCCCATTTCGGCCGCGCCTACTCGGGGATCTCGCTCTCCCACTTCAACGAATGGAGCTGTCAGGCATGGGATCAATGGGACCTGCGCGAGCGGCTCGCGTTCGAGAACGCGCGGCGCGCGGTCGAGCTCGACGCGGCAGACCCCGTCACCCACTGCATCCTGGCGCGCATCCATGTGTACCGGCGCGAGTTC
>DASQDA010000784.1:0-7430 GCA_035634435.1 Polyangiaceae bacterium | reverse complement strand
AATTCGTCCTCGACGACCAATACGGTTGCGGCAGCCGGCGGCATCGGACCTCGTCAGCTCTCCCCTGAGCGGGGCCTGCGGTTGCGGCGGCCTTCGAGCGCGGCTCCGTCGGCGCTCATGATTTCCTCGGCGCCGCCGACGTCCTCGGCGATAGACATGCCGTGGGGGGTACGGCGGAACTCGCGCAATTCGGTGTTGTGCGCGCTGGTGCGTTGCTGCACGACGGACAACATGCGCCGCAGCTCGGTTCCGAGCGTCAGGTACTCGAGCAGGATCAGGTTCTCGGCGAGCGCCGAGGTGCCTTCGACCTTCAGCTCGATTTCTGGTCCGCGCGCCTTGGTGGTCTCGTCGGTGATGAGGGTCGTCACATCGAGCGCGCGCAGCTCGTTGGTCAGCGCCGTCAAGTAGCGCATGATGCGATCCTGCTCGAGCGCCGCGGCGCGCAGTCCGTCCAGGCCGTCAATCACCAGGCGCTTGACCTCGCGGGTGCGCACCGCATGCAGCAGGCGGCCCGCGAGCGCATCGAGGCAATGCTCGTGCGAGCCCTGCCAGATTTGCGCGAAGTGGCCGGTCTTCTCGTACTTTCGCAAACGCAGCCCCACCTGATCGGCGGCCGCCAGCAGGCGCGGTGGCGACTCGTAAAAACCGAAGTACAGCGAGCTGTCCCCGGTCGCGGCGCCTGCGTCCAGGAAGTGCAGAGCGAGCGTGGTCTTGCCGCTTCCCGTGAACCCCAAGATCACGGAGGCGGTGCCGTTCAAGAGTCCGCCGCCCAGTAACTGATCCAGCACCGTGATGCCGGTGCTCAGGCGTCGCGTGCTGGCCTCCGGCGGATGCGAGTGCGAGCTCAGCAGCTCTTCGGTGCGCGGATAGACGCACAGCCCACCGCTATTCAGCACCAGCTCCTGACGGCCCAAGAGGTGGCCGCTGCCCCGGAACTTGACGACCTCGAAGGTGCGCAAGGTGCGCCGTTGAGAGCGTTCGAAGGCAAGCTCGAAGAGCCCGTCCACCATGGTGAGCGCAGGTCCGTTGGCTTCGTCCCCCGAAAGGTTTGCCAGCAACAAGGTCGTGCAGTTGGTCATCGAGCCCAAGCTCTGCAGCTCGATGAGAAACTCCCGGAGCGCAACATCGCTGCCGGCCATGGCCCTGGCCGGAGCGATGCCGTCGAGCACCAGCAAGGTCGCCTTCTCGTCCTGGATCACCTGCCGCACGAGCTCGAGCAAACCCTGCAAGCCGTCATCACGCAGCGTCTTGTAGGCGCCCACATAGGTGAGCTCGCGGTTCAAGAAGCCAGGCTCGAAGAAGCTGAAGGTCTGCAGGTTCCTCACCATGCTGGCGTGTGACTCGGCAAGCAGCGTCACGTACACGGCGCGTTCGCCGCGGCGAACGTGGGTGAAGCACAGCTGGTTACCGAACGTCGTCTTGCCCGCGCCGGGGCGCCCCATGGCCAGGTAGCTCGCCCCTCGCACCAGGCCGCCGCCGATGATGCTGTCGAGCCCAGGCACCCCGCTAGGAAGCCGCTCCAGCGACACGGGCGCATAAGTCTCGTGAGGGAGATGTTCTTTGCTCTTCATCTGCCTATTTCCCGCACACCCCTGCGCCAGAGCTTCACGATCGAGGCGAGCACGTGGGGTGGATCGATGGGCTTGCAGACGTGCATCTGGAAGCCGGCCAACAGCGCCTCCTGACTGTCCTTGGGCATCGCATATCCGGTGACCGCCAGCGCGGGCACCCAACCGCCGGCAGCTTCACCAGAAGCGCGCAGCTTACGCAAAAAGCTGTACCCGTCCTGCTCGGGCATTCCAATGTCACACACGATTACGTCCGGAGCACGCTTGCGCAACACCTCGAAGGCCTGAGCAGCCGACGCAGCCGTCAGAACCTCGGCCCCCTCGCGTGAAAGCAACGCTTGGAAGAGCTCGCGCGCATCGGGGTCGTCATCGACGACCAGGATACATGCTCCCGAGAGCGCCCGCGCGGGCTCGGCAACGTGTGTCTTGAGTTGCTCGGCAGACGCAGGCGCTGGCGCCCGCTTCCCGGGTGCTGCTGGCAGCCAAACCGAGAATGTCGAGCCCTGGTTCAGCCCTGGGCTCGAGGCTTGCACCGTTCCGCCGTGGAGCTCCACCAGATGGCGCACGATGGCGAGCCCCAAGCCAAGACCGCCGTGTCGCGCAGTCGAGGCGTCCGCCTGCCGAAAGCGCTCGAATAAGACGGGAAGAAACTCGGGTCGGATGCCTTGACCCGTATCGGTGACGTCGACGCGGACTCCGTCGGCTGCCCGCCTTGCGCGCACGAGCACGCGTCCACCACGCGACGTGAACTTGACCGCGTTCGATACGAGATTCCAGACGATCTGTTGCAGTCGATGAGCATCACCCATCACCTCGAGCAACTGGCCCGAGGGCTCCAGCTCCAGCTGCAAGCCCTTGGCCTCGGCCGCCGGACGCGCGCCATCCAAGGCTGTTTCGAGCACCGTCGCGACCTGCACGCGCTCGAGGTTCAGGCGCAGCTTGCCGCTGATGATGCGCGAGACGTCCAGCAAGTCGTCGACGATCGTCGCCTGCAGCTTTGCATTGCGGGCGATGGTTTCCACTGCCCGCGCCCGCTCGACAGACCCGAGCTGAGCGTTCTGAAGCATGTGAGCCCAGCCGACGATTGCGTTCAGCGGCGTGCGCAGCTCATGGCCCAGCGTTGCCAAAAACTCGTCCTTCATCCGATTGGCTTGCTCGGCCTGCTCGCGCGCCGTGCGCTCCGCGGAGAGGGTTCGCAGAAGCTCCGAATCTACGGGCATTTGCTGCACCACCAGACCTACTCGAAGCGTATTAGCGTCCTCGCGCAAGGGGTAGCAACTGACCAACAAGGTGCCGCCAGCGAAGGCTCGTGCGGACACACGGAGCACGGCCATGCCGCTGGTGAGCACGCGCCGCGCTTGCTCCGCCACCTGCTCAGCCAGCGCTGGCGCAACCTCCGCGACGGATCGTCCAATGTGATCCGCGATGGACCTGCCCTGGAGCTCGGCAAGCCACGCGTTGACGTGCACGTAGCAGCAGCGCTCGTCCAGGACTGCGAGCCCAAAGGAGCCCTCGTCCCAAAGCGCCTGGAGCAGCGGGACGGGCGGCACGTAGCTTTGCCACACGGGATGCGCCTCATGGCGCTCAGCCGACGGTTTTGAAAAGGTGCGTGACATGTTTCGAGAGCGCGACTGGGCGCGGGCCCTGAGAGGCTCGGCTCGAGCCGGGTGTCCGGAGCTTCACGCCTACCTTTTTTTAGCCGAGCGTCTGAAAAGGTCCAGGGCTGCTGCGTGCGCGATATCACCCAGCCCTCCGCCCGGGCGCGGCGGTGTTTCGTCCAAGGTCGCCGCCGACGCGCTGGCTCGCTCGCGTCCTTTAGCCGTTGAGCTTGTGGTACGCGGCACTGAGCTCGGCGAAGCGCGTCAACAACCGCGCCCGCTCCTCGGCGCTCGCGTTCGGGTGCCGATCGGGGTGCACCTTGGCCGCCGCGACGCGAAAGGCTGCCCGCACCTCGCGCAGGTGAGCGCCGGGCACCAACCCCAGCGTCCGGTAAGCGGCCTCGTGTTGAGCGCTGCCATAGGTGACGGGCGGCAAGCGGTGATGGCGGGCACGCGGGCGGCCGTGCAGGAACTCGAGCGGCGTCAACGGACGCGGTCCTCCGCGCCGAGACGAGGGCGCCCGCACGTGGAAGCGCACACACGCCTCGGATAGCTCGTACACGGCCTCGAGACGCAGTCGAAGTTGCCGGTTCAAGCCGCGTTGCACGTGCTCTGGCGTTGCCAGGCGCTCGTCGACCAGGATCTCGCCCGAGCGGCGCTGCGGGTTCTCGAGCAGCCGCCGGCTCAGCCGCGCCAACGCTTCACTCGCGAGCAGGCCTTGGCGCGCCAGAATCTCACCGAGCCGCGGCGCTGCGAGCTCGGTCTCCACCGCATCGATCAATCCCGCGTCGAGGTAGATGCGGTGCGCTCTGCCGGACGTAGGCCCCTGCCCTTCCTCGAGCTCCAGGATCCCACTGGCTCCGGCGCGATGCAGGACTCCGAGCAGGTCGCCGAGGGTGGTCGACTTCAGGCGGCCGGGCAGGTTCATACAAAAACGTTAGCCAGGGCGCCGTGGCGGGCCAACTTCCGCTCCTCACGCCTCCACGCTCGGGGGCGCGTAGAAGTCGACCAGCTCGATAGGCGTTGGCGAGAGCACGACATCGATGCGCGAGCGCTCCCCGCGCAGGTCGCCGCCGACCTGAAACGCGGTGGGCGGATCGACCTCGAGCGTGACCGACTCGACGAGGTAGTCGAACAAGGTGCCCGTGTCGTCGTAAGTGCCGCGCCAGATCTCGGCGAAGTGCCGCAGGAACTGCACGGGTGAGAGCGTCGTCGCGCGCAGATGCATGCGGTCAGGGCGCTCTTCCGCGTAGGGGAACATGCGCAGGCCATAGCCGTAGTAGGGAATGGTGGAGAGCGCTGCCAGGCGAATGGCGCCCTCGTAGAGCACCTCACCGCGTTGAATCGGTCGACCCAGGACGCTGCCCTTGGCCCCCATCCGGACCGCCTCCCCGCCCGTGTTGACGATGCGGCAATGCGCGAGGCTACCGAACAATTGCTGCGGCAATGACCGCGCTATCGCCGCGTGCCCGTAGCTAAGCGGCCCGGCCGCGACACGCCGCAGGGGCGTGCGAGAAAGGTGGTCCTTCATCCACGTGTAGTCCGACAGCACCTGTGCGTCCGCTCCCAGCCCGCAAAAGGGTGAGATGATGTTTTCGACCTCGATCAGCCGCATCGAACGACTGCCCGCGTCTTGAGACAGACGCTGGATGTCGGCTCCGAGACCGCGCCGCTTGACGTCGCGCGCGCCGACGACCCAGGCGAGGGAGTTACCGGTGCCGAGCTTGAGCAGGCCGAAGCGGGGCAAAGGACGGCCTGAGCGGCGTGCTTCGCGAACCACTTCCGTAACCATCACCGTGAACGTGCCGTCGCCGCCACCGGTCAGGACCGTGCCATAGCCGCGATCAACCAGCGTTTTTGCGATCTGCCGCGCATCCTCCAAGCTGCGCGACACGAAGAGGTCGCCACCCTTCAAAATCTGATCGAGCGTCGAAATGACCTCGGAAGTGACGTTCTTTGCGCGTCCGTTGACGACAACGGCAATGCGTTTGTGGTCCTCGGCGGAGGGCGGCGAAGAGCCGCTACCGCCATTCGAGGCACGCTCGGGGAATTCGGAATTGGCCATGAGGACACGAATTTGGGAATGTGAGCTGCGAGTATACTAGGCTAGCGGAGTCGCGTCGGTCGCGACGGCCCGCGCCCCAGCCGCGGAAGGTTTTCCCATGGCCAAGAGCTCCGCCAAGCGCCGTTCCGTTGCACCTCCAGCCCGCCGTACCCCGGAAGTAGCCGCGGCCGCCACCCCTGCCCGACGATCCGCGCCGCCCGAGGGCCGCGCTAGCGCTCGTCCCCCCGCACCTGCGGCGGCGGCCGCACCCGCCAAGCGCAAATTTCGTGGCGCCGCTCCCTGGGCCGCCCGGCATGCGGCCAAACACGCCGCCGAAGCAGCAGCGCGCAACCAGGAGCCGCCGCGCCCAGGCAGCGCCCGATCGACCCTGCGCACCCCGGAAGAAGCGGAAGGCCTCAAAGCCCGCGTCATCGAGCTGCACGAGCTCTTGACCCGCCTGCGCGCTTTCAAAAAGCAGCTGCCGGACCGCTTCTACGAGATCGGTGGTCTCTTGCGCCACATCCGTGACGGGCGGCTCTTCGAAGCCAAAGGCTACGCCTCCTTCGAGGCTTTCGTGGAACGCGAGCTCGACCTCGGTGGCAAGACGATGAGTCTGCGGCTGACGCGCATTCCCGAGGTTTTCATCGAGGAAGCCGCTCGGTCTCACGGACTGGATGCGCTCTTGGCGGGCCTCGAAGCCATGGAGCAAGCGGCGCAACGCGCTCAGCGCGTGGGAATTCGCCCCCCCGCTCCGGGCCGCGCGCGCTGAGCGGCCCCTCGAAGCCTCCGTCATCACGCCCCTTGACGGAGCGCCCGGCGTGGGAGACACCTCGCAGCGGTGCGCTTCATCGATGAGTGCGATATCCGCGTTGAAGCGGGCAACGGCGGCAACGGAGCCGTGGCTTTCCGCCGTGAAAAGTACGTCCCGATGGGCGGGCCAGCCGGCGGCGATGGTGGTCGCGGCGGCGACGTGGTGTTCGTCGCCGACACCGGCCTCGGGACCCTGTACGACCTCACGCACCAGCGGGTGCTGAGAGCGGACCACGGCGCCAACGGTGGCGGCAAAGACTGCTACGGCCGCGCTGGCAACGACCTGGAGGTCCGCGTGCCGGTCGGCACCGTGGTGCTCGATCAGGAGAGCGGCGAGAAAATCTGCGAGCTAGTCGCACCGGGGCAGCGCATCGTCATCGCCGAAGGCGGACAGGGCGGCCGCGGCAACATCCACTTTGCGACTCCCACTGATCGCGCACCTCGCCGTGCCGAGCGCGGCATCCCCGGGCAGCAACGCGAGCTCCGCCTGGAGCTCAAGGTGATGGCCGACGTGGGTCTGCTCGGCTATCCCAACGTCGGCAAGAGCACCTTCATCAGCTCCGTCAGCCGCGCCCACCCCAAGGTGGCCGACTACCCCTTCACCACGCTCGAGCCACACCTGGGTGTCGTCACGCTGAGCGATGGCCGACGTGGCCTCGGACGCAACTTCGTCGTCGCCGACATCCCGGGTCTCATCGAGGGCGCGAGCACCGGTCTCGGTCTCGGCATCCGCTTCTTGCGACACCTCGAGCGCACACGCGTGCTCTTGCACCTCGTGAGCTTGTCCGACGACGGTGTGCGCACCCCGATTGCCGACTATCACGTGATCCGCAAAGAGCTCCAGGCGTTCAGCCCCGAGCTAGCCCGCTTTCCCGAGGTCGTCGCTATGACGAAAGCCGACATCACCGAGGTGCGTGAGGCTTACCCGGACGTCAAAGAGGAGTTCGCCAAGCTCGGCATCGACCTCTTTCTCATCAGCGCCGTGACCCACCAAGGCCTCGACGAGCTGCTCCAAGCCCTGGCCGAAAAGCTCAACATCTGATCGCCGTGTCACGCCCTCGCGAGCACGCGAGTGGTGTCTCTTTCTGGGTGCCCTCGCGGAAGCGAGCGCGCTACCAGCCGCGGTGCGGCCGTGGGCGCCCGAATCCGGCGCAGCGCGGGTCGGGTGCCGCGCCTGGCCTGCTCAGTTGCCCTTTTCCACCTGTTGCGCTTGCCCGCGAGCAACCCGCGCCCCCGCCATCGACCCACCGTCGGCGCGGCTGCCCTTTCGCTGCCGGCCACTACTTCCGCCAGCGAAAGCGCACCGCAACCCGGCGCCCTCACCCGGCGTGGAGGGCGCGGAGTGATGGGCGCGCAGTGGCGGCGGTCGGCGTCCGGGACGCGCGAAGTGGCGGCGGTCGGCCTGGCGGG
>DASQDA010000783.1:0-9094 GCA_035634435.1 Polyangiaceae bacterium | reverse complement strand
GCATGGCGCCCCCCATCGGGTTCGGCGGGATGAGCAGCGGCGCTGGCGCGGTGTCATCCGGGGGGCGCGGCGGATTCACGGGTGAGTGTGCGGGCGAGGTCACCACCGGCAAGCTTCTCCCTCTCGACATGTTCGTGATGCTCGACACATCGGGGTCCATGCTCGAAACGGCCGCGGGCACGGATAAGTGGTCCTCCGTCAAGCAGGCAATGACGACCTTTTTGCGCGATCCGGGCTCGGCTGGTTTGGGCGTGGGAGTTCAGTACTTCCCTCTGCGGAAGCCCGATGCACCCGAGAGTTGCACCAGCAACGCGCAGTGCGGCAGCAGCGGGCCGTGTTTTCTGAAGCTATGTTGGGGAGGTTTCCTAGCGGACGAGATTCGTCCGTGTGAGGTGCCGAGTGACTGCGTGTTGAGCCCGCTCGAGGAGCTCGAGCGAGTGGAGCCCGCCCCGAACCCATATGGGCCGTGTGTCGCCTTCGGCGTCTGTGAAAACGATCCCGAGTACATTTGCAATAATGTCGGTGGCCAGTGCGGCGCAGCCGGCGGCATTCTCGACCTCGGAGCCTGCGTTCCGGAGCCGAGCATCTGCCTGAACAGCACGCAATGTGACGCGAGCGCGTACGCGACGCCCGCGGTCGAGATTGCCCGGCTACCGGCGGCAGCGAATGCGCTGGTCGCCTCCATGGAGGCACGCGAGCCGAGCGGCGACACGCCAACGGGACCTGCGCTTGAGGGCGCACATCTGCAAGCGCGCCAGTGGGCACTCGCGCATCCCGGTCATACCGTCGTGACCGTCGTGGCGACCGATGGCTTGCCGACCCAGTGCTCACCCCTTGCCATCCCGGAGATTAGCCAGCTTGCGCAACGAGCGGCCGCGGCGCAGCCCAGCATTCGCACGTTCGTGATTGGGGTCTTCGGCGGGGTCGGCGATGCGCAGGCCTCGGCCAACCTGGGGGCGATTGCCCGCGCGGGCGGCACCGAGCGCGCGTACATCGTGGATACGGGGCAAGACGTAGGGCGCCAGTTTCTGGAAGCGCTGAACGCCATTCGCGGCTCGCGACTCACGTGTGAGTTTCAGATCCCGGAGGCGCCCCCCGGCGAGACTCTGGAGTACGGGCAGGTGAACGTGCTCTTCACGGATGGCGCGACGACCACGCCGCTTTACTTCGTGGGCTCCTCAGAAGCCGCCTGCGCCGGTTCTGCAGGCTGGTACTACGACTCCGATCCTGCGCTGAAGGCACCGACCCGCATCGTGGCTTGTCCGAGCAGTTGCGCTGCAATCTCCGCCTCGGAGGCCGGCTCGGTTCAGATCCAGCTTGGGTGCGCCACGATTCCTCGCTGACCGCGTGGCGACTCGCCCCACGAGGCCATCCCGGCCGAGGACGGGTACAGCGGCGCGCAGCGCCGACGCGAATGCTATCTATCTCCGTCGATGTCCTTGAAGTACTTCGTGGAGAAGGCCGGCCAGAGTCACTACGTGCTGCCACGCACGGGCAGCATGCGTGTCGACGCGCACGCGTTTTTTTCCGAGTCGCTCTTCGACGCCACGGAAGAGTCGATGTGGCAGCAGCTCGCCGCCGCCGCGTCCTATCCCGGCGTCATTGGCGCCTACCTGATGCCCGACGCGCACTCGGGCTACGGCGTTCCAGTCGGCTCGGTGGTTGTCACCGAAGACACCCTCATCCAAGCGGGCTCGGGCTACGACATCTCGTGTGGCGTGCTCTACATGCGTGTGCCGGGGCTCGGCGCCGCTGACGTTGCTGCGCTCGAGCCGCGGCAACGCTGGGTGAAGGCGGTCGAGGCGCGCGTGGCCACCGGCGTTGGCTCGCACCGACCCGCCCGCATGCAACGCTTCTCGCAGCGTAAGGCCGATGAGATCTTGCGTTTCGGTGCCAAGGCCTTGGCAGTCCCGGCCGACAAATGTGAGCGCCAGTATATCGAGGTACCCGACGCCGTCGATCTCCGCGGCATCGAGCGCGCCTACGACAAGGTGGTTCCCCAGCTGGGCTCCGTGGGTGGAGGCAACCACTTCATCGAGATGCAGGTAGACAAGGCCAGCGGCGAGGTCTGGGTGATGATTCATTGCGGGTCGCGCGGTTATGGCTGGCAGACCGCCAACCACTTCTTCTACGAAGGCGCGGCGCTGCGCGGGCTCCCGAAGAACCGCCGCGAGGAGTCATGGCTGCGCGTCGATGAGCCCCTCGGACGCGCCTACTGGGCGCACCACAACAGCGCGGCCAACTACGCGGTTGCCAATCGTCACATCATCGTGCGCGCGGTGCAGGAGGCTCTGCAGCAAGTTTTTGCGCGGGAGGCTGCGGTCTACTACGAGATCTCGCACAACCTCGTGCAAGAGGAGACCTTGGTGCTGCCCGATGGCACGAGTCGGCGCGGGTTCGTGCACCGCAAGGGCGCAACCCGAGCCTTCCCCGCGGGCCATCCGGACCTCGCAGGGACGGTCTGGGAAGGCAGCGGACACCCCTGCCTGATCCCGGGGTCCATGTACGATGGGGCGGCTATCCTGTTTGCACGCGAGCGGGCAGCGGAGGCGGGCTTCTCGGTCAATCACGGCTCGGGCCGCCGCATGGCTCGCGGGGTGGCGAAGCGCACGCTCGAGGCGTCACAGTCGATTATCGACCGTGAGATGCGCGAGGTCCAGCGCCACTTCGCTGGCGTCCAGATCCGCGGCATCGTCGGCAACACCGAACGAACACCGCTCGACGAGTGCGCTCACGTGTACAAGAACCTGGACGAGGTGCTGGCAGTGCTCGAGAACGAGGGCATCGCGCGTGTTGCGCACCGCCTATATCCCGTCGCCAATCTTAAGGGCGCCGACTAGGCTGTTTCGGACGACGCATCAGAGGGCGGCAGGCCCTCGACCAGTGCCTCGAAGCGCTGGAGCTCGCTTTCGGGAAAGTCGCGTTCTCCCATGAAGGCGATGCCCACGACGGCGCGGAGCTCACCCCCGGGGTTTCGCACCGGAACAGCAAGCGCTGCTTGCGCGTCGACCGCCCTTGCACCGGGTCGCACGTCGCCGCTGGCGTCCGTCTTGAGATTGCAAGTGGCCACGGTCGCGTTCCGTTCCCACGCCAGCCCCGCCATGCCTTTACCCTTGGGAATGGTCCGCGTGATCTCTGCCACTTTCGGCGGGATGTTCAGCGCCGCCCGCAACACGAGCGCCTCACCCGCGCGCACGTGCACGGTGCCGGCAATGCCGCCGTGCTGCGTGATGAAATCCCGCAGCCACTGCTCGAGTATCGCCTCGGTTTGCATGTGAGCAGACGCTAGCGCAGTCCAGGATCCGTCGCAATCCAGGCCAGTTGCGGTACCATGTGCCGAATGTTCGTTTCTGGGCGTGCGATGCAGCTGACCTACTGCACGAATATCCACGCTGGTGAGTCCTGGGCTGAGGTGGACGCGGCGCTGCAGTGCCAGGTGGTCGAGGTGAAGCAGCGTGTTTCCCCGGAGGCGCCGTTCGGGGTCGGATTGCGGCTGTCGGCGCGAGCGTGCCAGGAGCTGGAGGCCGATACGGCACGATTGGGTTCCCTGCGCGCGGAGCTTGCGGAGCTAGGGCTCTACGTCTTCACCCTGAACGGCTTTCCTTACGGTGCCTTCCACGGCACGCGCGTCAAGGAAGCGGTTTACCGACCGGACTGGCTGGAACCCGAGCGGGTGCGCTACACGGCCTCGCTCGCGCGCGTGCTCGGAAGCTTGTTGCCGAGCGGCATGGCCGGCAGCATCAGCACGGTGCCGGGATGTTTTGCGCCGCGTGGTGCCTCTCCCCAGGCCCGCCGACTCCTCGTCACGAATCTTTGCACGGCCGTGGCCGAGCTGGTGCGGCTGGAGCGCAGCAGCGGCTCTCGGGTGCAACTAGCCCTGGAACCGGAGCCCGCGTGTGTGCTCGAGACCACCGACGAAACGTTGGCCTTCTATCAGGACGAGCTCCTACACCCCGAAACGCTTGCCGACCTTGCTCGCGCGCTCCGCGTGGACGCGGCTGAGGCGGAGCTCCTGCTGCGACGACACCTGGGCGTCTGCGTGGACGCCTGCCACGCCGCCGTGGAGTTCGAGTCCCCCTTGCACGTGGTGCGGCGGCTGCGCGGAGCGGGCATCGATGTGCCGAAGATACAGATCAGTGCTGGGCTGCGGGTGCCGTCGCCCTCAGCAGCGTCGCTTTCGGCGCTCGCGCTGTTCGCCGAGGACACCTACCTGCACCAGGTCGTCGTGCGTACTCCGGGCCCGGTGGGGAAGCTCGTGCGCTTCCTGGATCTTGCGGACGCGCTCGCGGCCGCGCACGAGCTTTCGCGCGACGCGGAATGGCGCGTGCACTTTCACGTGCCCGTGTTCGAGGCCTCGTTGGGCGCATTCTCCAGCACTCAGGAGCAGCTGGACGAGCTGCTCACCGCGCCCGATGTGGCGGAGCTGACCTCGCACTGGGAGGTCGAGACCTACACGTTCGACGTGCTCCCCGAGCAGTACCGGAACCTACCCGTGACCCAGGCCATCGCACGCGAGCTCGACTGGGTCCTCGCGCGTCTGCGGCCCTCAGCCGGATCGCAGCGCCGATGAAGCTTGCGCTGCTGCTCGAGCTCGGCCGGGTCTCGAACCTGCCGACGGTCTGGTCGAACGTCCTGTGTGGGGTGGTGCTGGGTGGCACGGCCGTCGCGCCGCTCGGTGTGGCCTTGGTGCTCACATCGAGCTCCTTGCTCTACGTCGGGGGCATGCTGCTCAACGACGCCTTCGACGCGGAAGTGGACGCGCGGGAGCGGCCGGAGCGGCCCATCCCTTCGGGTCGCGCCTCGAAGCGGGAAGTCTTTGCGCTTGGCTTCGAGTTGCTGGTCGGAGCGGTGGTGCTGCTCGCGATTTACGCCTTGCTCGGCGCATCCGCGGTTGGTTACCGCTTGCCGCTCGTCGGCTTCGTGACGGCGCTCACCATCGTTGTCTACGATCGATTTCACAAGGGACACGCGTTTGCGCCGCTCATCATGGGCCTATGTCGCGGCGAGCTGTACGTCCTGGCCGCCTGTGCGGGCGCGTCGGCGGCGCTGAGCGCTCCGTTGTTTCTGGCAGCAGCGGCTCTGGCCGTCTACGTGGTGGGGCTGACCCACATTGCGCGTTTCGAGACCGCGTCAGTGGTTGGACGCGTGTGGCCGACGACCTTGGTCCTGGCTCCGGTCCTGCTCGCTGGCCTTCGCCTCTTGCAGGAGCCGTTGCCGCTGATGGAGCTAGCCGTCGCGTTCTCGTTCCTTTTGCTCTGCTCCGCCTGGGCCCTGCGCTCGGTGCGACTGGCGCTCCGCGGTGGACCAGGCATCGGCGTGGCGGTGGGCGCTTTGATCGCGGGGATCTCGCTGGTCGACGCCATGCTGATGGCGAGCCACGGGGCATCGCTCTGGAGCTTTGCGGCCCTGCTTTGCTTCCTGCTTACCCTGCGCTGGCAGCGGCGTATTCGCGGCACCTGACCCCGCGTACTACTCGAACAGATGGCGTAACAGCAGACCGCGCACGGCCTGGGCCTCCACTGCGCCCTCGGGCAACAGCTCCGGCGTCGAGCTCATGAAGAGCGGCCCTTCGCGGCTGTCGTCCGTGGGCCGGCCATGCGAGCCGCGCACCAGCCCCGCGTCCAGCGGAATGACGTCCAGCAAAGTCCGGAACCCCAGCTTCCGCAGGAGCAGTTTGCGCGCGACCGTCAATGTCGGAAAGGGGAGCTTGGGGTCGACGAAGAGCTCCACGGGGTCGTAGCCCGGCTTCGCATGAATATCCACGGTGCGCGCATAGTCGGGGGCGCGCTCGTCATCGTGCCAGAAGTAGTAGCTGAACCAGTGATCGGCTCGCGAGATCAACACCAGCTCGCCGGCTCGCGGGTGAGCAAGGCCCACGGAACGTTTGCCGGCTTCATCGAGCACTCGCTCGACCCCCGGCAGCTTCTCACACAAGCTCGCGACCTCGGCGATACGAGCGGGGTCCTTGACGTAGACGTGTGCAACCTGGTGATCGGCCACCGCGAACGCGCTGCTGCCGCCTGGGTCGAGCTGCTCGCGGCCCAGCTCTTCGCGCACCCGTAGCAAGCCCGCCTGCCGCAGCGCGCGGTTGACGTGCACGACGCCTCGCACCGGCGTGATGCCGTACTCCGACAACACCACCACACGCACGCCGCGCTTCTCGGCTACCTCGAAGAGCTCACCGCAGAGCGCATCGATTTCGCGGAGCGCGGGCGCGACCCGCGGGGAGTCGGGGCCGAAGCGCTGCAGATCGTAGTCGAGATGGGGCAGGTAAGTGAGGGTCAGCGTCGGCTTCGAGCCTTCCAGCACGCGTTCGGTGGCGCGCGCTATCCAGCGCGAGGAACGAATGTCCGCGCGTGGACCCCAGAAGTGAAAGAGCGGGAACGTGCCGAGCTGCGCCGTCAGCTCGTCGCGTAGCTCGGGCGGCTCGGTGTAAACGTCGGGGATCTTGCGGCCGTCGGCGGTGTACATGGGACGCGGTGTGATGGACACATCCGCCGTCGAATACATGTTGTACCAGAAGAAGAGCTTCGCGCTGCGAAAGGCCGGGTCGCGGCGCTTGGCCTCGTCCCACAGCTTGTCTCCGGCAACGAGCTGATTGGATTGCCGCCAGAGCCACACCTGTGAGAGCTCGCGGAAGTACCAGCCATTGCCAACGATGCCGTGCGCCTCCGGCAAGCGACCGGTCAGCATGGTGGATTGCACGGAACAAGTCACTGCGGGAGTTATCGTGCGCAGCGTGCGCAGGCCACCTCGTTCCTTGAAGCGCATCAGGTGAGGGGTGTTCTCGCCAAGGAGCGCGGGCGTGAGCCCGACGACGTTCAGAACCAGCGTGCGGTGCATGGCTCTACGTCGCTGGCGTGCGGGGCTTTTGCCCGCGGAGCACCGAATTGCCCTCCCATAGCTCGGTCTGGTCCACGCCCAGCACTGCGTCGAAGTCGGCGCGCGACAAGCGACCGCTCTGGGCAAAAAACGCAATCGGATTGTGCCAGCAAAGGCTCTCGATGCTGCTTTCGTCCACACCTTTTTCGCGCAGCGCTTGCGCGGTCTTGGGGACCTTGAGCGGGTCACTGACACCCCAGTCAGCGGCCGAGTTGACCAACATCCGAGCGGTACCGTAGCGCTGCACCAGCGCTACCATCCGCTGTTCGTCCATCTTCGTGTTGGGGTAGATGGAGTGGCCCGCCCAGTAGCCCGAGTCGAGTACCAGCGGCAGGGTCTCTTCGGTGTTGTGATCCACCAGCACGCGCTCGGGTGCCAGGCCCGACTCGCGCACCAGCGCCAGTGTGCGTTCGGTACCGCGTAGCTTGTCGCGGTGAGGCGTGTGGATCAGAATGGGCAAACCGGCTTCGATCGCCAGCTGGATTTGCGCGGCAAAGCACCGCTCTTCGGCAGGTGTGATGTCGTCGTAGCCAATCTCGCCGACGGCCACGACGCCCTCCTTCTCGAGGTAGAGCGGCAGAAGCTCGAGTACTTGCGGAGCGAGGCGCGCGTTGTTCGCCTCTTTGGGGTTGAGGCCCATCGTGCAAAAGTGCCGAATGCCGAATTGGCTGGCGCGAAACCGCTCCCAACCCAGTAAGGACAGGAAGTAGTCCTCGAACGTGCCCACGTGGGTGCGCGGCTGACCGACCCAGAACGCCGGCTCTACGATCGCCGCTATACTGGCATCTGCCATGGCTTGATAGTCGTCCGTGGTGCGCGAGGTCATGTGGATGTGTGGGTCGAAAAACTTCATGGCAAGTCTCCTGCGAGTGGCTCTGAGGATGCCGAAAGGATGAGGCGGATGTCTTCGGGCACGCTGCGGCCGGCCGCGAGCCGCTCGCTGCCATAGCCGCGTGCCATGCGCTGGAGCTCGGGGTTGTTGCGCGCGGCGAGCCCTTCGATGCGCGACACGGGCACGCCGAGAAAGACCGCTTTCAACACCAGCTGATTGAAGCCGGGCTCGCGGAAGTGCTGCGCAGGATAGGCGTTCTCGCAGGCGATGGCCTCGAAGACACGCACCGCGTTGGTGCGGCAGGCGGAAAGTCCGATGCTCTCGAAGCGCTCACAGTCGGGCACCAGCGCGAGCGTGCGCAGCAGGCTTTCCTGCTCGCCGATTTCGCCGCCCTCGAGCACGGCCATGATGAACGCGCTGTGCGCCTGCGCGGGCAGCTCGGCGAGCGCCCGCGTCAAGAGCAGCACACGCGCATAGTCGACCAGCGCCCAATGCGGACGCGCAACGTCCCGCAGCGCCGCTGGCGGAGGCAGTTTCAGCCCGGCGCTCGGGCCCAAACGTCGGCTTGCGGCTGCGTAGGACGTACGAAACGCCAGCATGGAGAGCGGAGCCCCGCCCGGCAACGAGCGCTCGCACCAGGCAGCGCCGTTCGGCTGCTCGCGCAGCACGCTCTCGAGCAGGAGCGCGGTGTCACTCATGCTTTTACTTACCATGAGCACGCGGCCAACGCGACGCGCTCGAGACGGTGTTTCTACGCAGCTCGGTTGGCGTTCGTGCTGGTTTTCCAGTGGAAGCTATCGACGAGCACCGGCTCCTCGCCTGCTTTCAATGGATCGACGAGCCCCACGCACCAACAGTCGATGCCCGAGCCGTCTGCCCGTACGCGCAGACGCACGAAATGCTTGTAACCAGGGTGGTCCAGGGCGGTGAATGCTTGGGTGTGCTCGAGCCCCAAACGCGTGAGCCACGCCAGGTAGGCGCCAAAGCACCAGGCGCCCGCGAAGACACTGGCGACGAAGGTCAAGGCCGTGATCGAGCCAACGGGTGCCTCGTAGTGCAGTGAGGCGAGGATCTGCGTCAACACACGGGCTGCCAGGATTGGCACCGCCGCTGTGCACACGGCCGCTGCGACGGCGAGCGAGAGCGTCCGAGCGAGCTTGCGCCGGACCCCGCCAATGAACGTGTAGATGGTGGTCAACAGCACCGCGATGGCAAACGGCGCTATCGAGACCACGCCCGGCCGCTCATGCAGGTGCACACCTATCAGCATGGCCGGAGCGAACAGGGCGGACAGCAGCAGGTGGGGGAGAAACCCGGAACGCCCCGCGGCCACCTTCCAGGAGACATGACGGAGGAGCGCGCCACTCTGCTTGGCGTTGG
>DASQDA010000782.1:0-4474 GCA_035634435.1 Polyangiaceae bacterium | reverse complement strand
TGTCGAGCAAGCTTCTAAGGCGCGGCACGTTGAAGGTGTATCCACGCGCGCCGCATGGCCTTAGTGCGACTCATCGCGATCAGTTGCATGCTGATCTCATGGGCTTCTTCAAGAGCTAGTGGTGATGATGGCCGCAGCGCGAGGTCACGCACCCGTGCCCGCCGCGGCCCGTTGACGCGATGAGCGTCGCTGGTGGTTTGTACGTCGGCTCCCTTGCTTGCTCCGCGAGCGTGCGGGGGCCGACGTTCCGTGCCCTTCGCGGTCACGTCACTGGCGACCACGCGAGAGGAGCAGCGTTTGACGACGCGCTTCTGCGCGCGAGCTTGGCGCGTGAGCAATGGCGCAAAGACGTGCGCATCGACGGCGTTCATGCCCGCCCAGCTCCAGCGGCAATGAGGCGCGCTCTCGACCGCTAGTCTGCTAGTCCGTGAGCGATTGGATCGGATAGGCCAAGAAGTGACCCTCGCGGCCAACTCCGCTGGTGGGACAGCCGCGGAGAGTGCACGTTCGTCGGGGCGCCGATTCCCACCCAGCCAGCGCTGGATGCGCCGTTGTTACCAGCGACCCACTGGGCTTCAGCATGGAATGGATCGTGCGTTAGCAGCTTGCACTACGCACCGAGCCAGCAGACGTCCTGTCACGGTTTTGGCCCGGTTATGCCGGCTCTCGACAGCAGGTCAATCCAGTCTTGGAAGCGTGGTGGAGAGGAGTTGAAGCATGCAACAACCAGCGTTGGCTGAACGCGCCGAATTCGGCGACGAGTCGGCTTTGAGTTTTCACACCTCGGGCCGCAGGGTGCAGGTCGAAGAGGCCCGATCGAACCTCCGCCTGGCCCGCTTTGGCCACTTTCTACAGCTCCGCGGCCACGTGTCCTCGCAGCAGGAGATGACGCCTGCGCTGCACCGCGAGTACATGGAGGGCGTCCAAGCGCGCGCTGACACGCTGCTCGTTGCTGCTGGTGCGCGGTGCATGTCCAACGGCGAGGTGGCGTACGCGATCGGAAGACCGCTAACACGACCATGCCTTGTTGGCCGTGCAGGAGCGGCGTGTGCGCTACCCGGAGAGGCTCGAGAGAGCGCTCTGCGAGTTGCTCCAGCGCGTTGATCGGCTCTGCCACGCGACAGGGTCGACAAGGCCGAGGCTCAGTGAACGAACGAGAACGTTACCCCTTGCGTGAGCGATGTCGCTCACAGGACATACCCATGAACAAAAACGGATCGAAGCTCTGCAAACTCTTGTGCTCCCTCTCGCTCGCGGCCCTGCCCGTCTTTCAGGGCCCTTCCATCAGTGAGGCTAGCGCGGAGCCATTCGCGAAGCCAACGTCTCCGGCGCGCTCGGCGCAGGTCAGCTATCACACCGCCAAGGTCGACGGCGTCGACGTATTCTATCGCGAGGCGGGGCCGAAGAACGCGCCCGTGCTGCTACTGCTGCACGGATTTCCGACCTCGTCTCATATGTTCCGTGATCTCATTCCAAGGCTGGCTGACAAGTATCGGGTCATCGCGCCCGACTATCCCGGTTACGGCTACAGTGGCGCCCCGGACCGCTCGAAGTTCGCTTACACGTTTGCAAGCTATGCCAGCATCGTGGACAAGCTCACGCGTCAGCTCGGCGTGAAGCGATATGCGTTGTACGTAATGGACTACGGCGCCCCGGTGGGCTTCCGCCTGGCTGTCAAGAATCCGGATCGCGTCAGCGCCATTGTGGTGCAGAACGGCAATGCCTACAACGAAGGCATCGAGGCGTTCTGGGATCCCATCAAGGCGTACTGGAAGACGGGTGCAGCGAAAGAGCGGGAAGGCATTCGCTGGCTTATGACGAGTAAGGCAACCTACTGGCAGTACAGCAACGGGGTGAAGGACATGTCGCTGGTAAGCCCGGACACGTGGACCACGGATCAGGCCCTGCTCGATCGCCCTGGTAACCAGGAGATCCAGCTCGACCTCTTCTACGACTACCGGACGAACATTCCGCTGTATCCCCAGTGGCAGGCCTATTTCCGCGAGCACAAACCACCGATGTTGGTGGTTTGGGGACAGAATGACGAGATCTTCGTGGCGGCCGGGGCGGCTCCGTACAAGCGCGACATTCCGAACGTGGAGATACACATGTTCGATACAGGCCACTTCGCGCTCGAGACGCACGGGGTCGCCATTGCGGCCCTCATGCGCGACTTTCTGGCTCGTGCGGTTCCCCGCTGAGCAGGCATCCTGCGCGGGGTTCGCCGCGGCTGCCGCTAAGGGGGGCTGGCGCCGCCCTCACGCCTGGTCGCTCTTGCAAACCAGGTGCCGTCGCCAGCTCGCGGCCTTTGGCGGGCGCGAGGGCAAGGGGAAAAACCACCGCGAGCCCCGCGCGTGGAATCAAACGGCTGCGCGAATTGTCTCCCCTCCAAAGGAGACTGATATGCGCTGCCCGCGTTGCGAAACAGTAGTCATGGAGGAGATCGATCGAAGCGGCGTCACCCTGGACCGCTGCCCCAGCTGTCGGGGTGTCTTTCTCGATCGCGGCGAGCTCGAGAAAATCACGGCTCGTGCCAGTGCGGAGCTCGAACCCCGCAGCGCGACGCCGCGCTACCGCGACGATGACCCGCCGAGTAGTGGGCGGGGACATCACCGGCACAAACGCTCGTTCTGGCAAGATATCTTCGACTGACAGCCAACACTCGCGTGTTGATGTCCTGCCTTCTCGAGAACGTCTGTTCAACTGAGGGGCGAGGGGCGGGCCGGCTGACAAGCCAAGGCCGTGCGCGCGTCCCTCGTTGGAGCACGAAACGATCCCGAGACCTGGGCCGGTCGGCGCGCGGCCGCGCGTGCACACCGGTGTGGTCGCTGGTGTCGTGGGCTCGCCGCCTGTACAGTCCAGCCCACGCGCCGCCATGATCGAGTCGGTTACTGCTTCTGAAGATGCCGAGTTCTCGGCAGCGCCGGTGCGTGCTGGCGAGCTCGTCGCTGACAAGTACCTCGTTGAACGGACCCTCGGTGTTGGCGGCATGGGGGTGGTGGTCGCCGTGTGGGATCAGGCGCTGGACCGCCGAGTGGCTATCAAGTTCTTGTTGCCGCGCCTGGCGGGCTCGGAGACAGCCGTGCAACGCTTCGTGCGCGAGGCGCGTGCGGCTACCCGCATCAGCAGCGAGCACGTGGTGCGCTTGCTCGAGATTGACAAGCTCCCCAACGGTACGCCCTTCTTCGTCATGGAGTACCTGGAGGGGAGGGACCTGCGCGCTCTGTTGCGCGAGCAGGGCGCTCTGCCGCCCAGCCTTGCCGTCGATTATATGTTGCAGGCGCTTCAGGCGCTGGCCGAAGGGCACCTCAAGAACATCGTTCATCGCGATGTCAAGCCGGGCAATTTGTTCCTGACGCGCCGTGCTGATGGGTCGCCCCTCATCAAGGTGCTCGATTTCGGCATCGCCAAGACTCTCGAGAGCGAGCCCAGTGGACAGAACGCTCTGACGGGCTCGGACGAGATCCGACTCGGCTCGCCCATGTACATGCCCCCGGAGCAATTGCAGAGCGCACGCGACGTGGACTCGCGCTCCGATATCTGGTCCATCGGCGTGACGCTCTACGAGCTGGTTTCAGCTCGTGCGCCCTTCGAAGGCGCCAACTACGTGGAGTTGGTTTCGCGCATTCTCAGCTCACCGCCGGCGCGACTCAGCTCGAGCGAAGCGCCCGTCGACCTTCCGCCTGGTCTCGAAGACGTTATTTTCAAGTGCCTGGCCAAGGATCGCGGGCGCCGCTACGCGAACGCAGCCGAGCTGGCCGTGGTTCTGGCGCCGTTTGGCAGTGACGACTCTCGAGTGTCCCTGGCGCGTGTTCGCGGCATGTGGAGCTCCACTTCGTCGATCCCTCCGGCATACTCCCGACTGTCGACCCCTCCGCGGCAACCCCCCGGCTCCAGCACAACCACGTTCCCCGTGGCGAGCGAGTCGGGCGGGAGCGGCCGCGAGCGCGGGAGCGCGCCGGGTAGCCACGACCAGCGAGGGGGCTGGGCAAGCTCATGGCGTAGCTGGGCTGTGGTCGGCGTTGCCGCGAGCGCAGTGGCCGGGGCGCTGACCTTGCGCACTCCACCCAAGGCCGCGCCCGAGGTTACGATCAGCGCTCAGCGCCCCGCAGCGGCTGCTGAGCGCGCCGTTTCGCCGAGGACTGCAGGACTGCGCGCACACAGCGGCGCTGGCGCCCCCCCGGTGACCAGCGTCCCCCCGATTACCAGCGTCCCCGTGGTACCGCCTCGCTCCGCGCCTTCAACCGCGACGAGCAAGCCTAAAGCGCCGCGCGCCCGCGCCCCTGGCAAGCTCAACGCGCCGCGGCTTCAGCCGTCCACAGCAGCGCCCAACGAGCCCGCCGAAGCTCCCCCGAAACCCGACCCCCTGCGCGAGCTCATTCAACGCCGCCGCGGACCCTGAGCCGTCCACGTTTCACTCTGCGTCGGGTGAGCCATGGCTAGCCATGCAACACGCTACAGCCCCCCTGCGCAG
>DASQDA010000781.1:0-8735 GCA_035634435.1 Polyangiaceae bacterium | reverse complement strand
ACCAGCGAGCCACAATAGGCGGCGGCGCCGTTCGTGTCGAAGCGATCGAGCGAGCTGCACGACCCCAGGGCGGGCAGCAACAGCAAGACGAGGCAACTACGTCTGAAGGCAATCATCGACCCGCCAGTGGCTCCCCACGCAAGAGTGCTTGGGCCGCTCGTCTTACATGGGGCTCGGGGTCCGTGTCACGCGCTCGCTCCAGAGTTTGCCGCGCCCGAGCCGGCGCACTGCGGGCCAGGGCGGCCAGCGCGGCCTCCCGCACGAGCGCTGTCGCATCCGCGCGGGCGCGCTGCTCGAGCGCCTCGATAGCTTCCAGCGGCTCGCCTTGACGTATCAGCCGCCCCAGGGCCTCCACTGCGGCAGCGCGTTCGCTCCAGCTTTCGCTTCCGCTCAGCGCAATGACCGGCGCGGCCGCCTCGGCGTGTCGCGTGTCGAGCAGAGCCAGCACCGCGCGTCGCAGCTGCGGGTCGCGATCACGCAGGCTAACCACCACGGCGCGTACTGCCTGAGGCTCACTGCGGCGGGAAAGAAAGCCGATGGCGAAGCCCCGGACGTCTGCCGTGGGGTGCTCGGCAAGGGCTATGAAGGCCGGCACGATGGTGGACGCAACGCGCGTCGCCACCCGCTCGGCCTCGGCGCGCGCTTGCGGGTCCGCGCCCGACCGCAGCAAGAGCACCGGAAAAGCGGGGGTGCCCTCGGGCGGCGACAACGTCTCGGCGACGGCGCGTGCCGTCTCCGGGCTGCCACGCACGGCGGCCGCTGCCGCGAGCTCCAGCGCGGGCGCCAGGCGCTCGAGGGCGTTTCGCTCGTCAGCGGCTGTATAGCCGTCCGGCAGCAACCCTTGCAGCACGTCGCGCAAGTCGACGTCACCGCTGGGAACGGGCAGCGGCTCACCGAGCGAGCGATAGGCTCCGGTGGCCGACACCAGCGCTGCAGCGCGCGCGGCAGCCTGCAAGCCGGACTCCGGGGCCACGATGAGCCGCGCGATCTTGTTAGCGGTGCCGGCGGCTCGCAGGCGGGCGAGGGCCACAAGGGCGGCGGAGCGCAGGCCCGGATCGGTCGCGTCGGCGAAGGTAAAGAGTCGGGCGCTGTTGCCCGCCAGCCCGAGCTCCCCCGCGGCAAAAGCAGCCGCGGCCTGAGGCAACGGCCCCGCGTCGGTTGCGTTCAGCACCTCCGCAATTAGGGGAGCGGCTCGCCTGTCGCCGAGTAGAGCCAGCCCCAGAACCCCAAACCCGCGCAGCGCAGGGGCGGGGCTCGTCGCGAGCGCCACCAGCCCGGGCCGCGCCGCCGCGGCTTTCATCTTGCAGAGACTCCAGGCCGCAGCGAGCAGCACCGGGTCGGCTTCCTCCGCGCGCGGCTTGCCGGCGGGAGCCACTAGCTCGGTCAAACGCGGCGCCAGCGCCGGATCTCGAAGCGCGCCGAGCGCGAGCATCGCGCGAGCTCGCAAACGCGGAGAGGCGTTGCCGGTCGCGTAAGCAAACAGGGCGGGTCCAGCGCTCTGGTTGGCGACGTAAGTCAGCACGGTGGTGGCCGTCTCCTGCTGCGCCTCACGCGGGTCAGACAAGGCGTCGAGCAGAGGTTTGACTGCACGTTCACCCAGCGCGCGCAGTTGCTGCGTCGCATTCTGAGCTTCTACGGGATCCGCGCCGCGGACGCGATGTAACAGGGGATAGGCGAGCGTGCCATAGAGCTCGACGAGCAGCCGGCGGTAGACGGGACGGCCCGGATTATCGAGGGACAGCGGCAACAGATCGCGCTCGAGCGGCTCGGCGGATCCCCGGCCAAGGTTGACCTGCAAGCTGAGTCGAGCCGCTCGCGACACGAGCTCTTCGTCGGGCGAGGCGCGCACCACGCGCCTTAGCAAGACGTCCGCCTCTTCGCTCTGACCCTGGCCCAGCAGCAGCTCTGCGAGCTCGAAGTAGACCGGGAAGAGCCGCTCATTTTTGCTGATGGCCTGGCGAAAGGCCAGCACCGCGCGCGGAACGTCACCGCGCTTTCGGTGCATCTCCCCGAGCTTCTTGTGCCCCTCGGCGTCTTCGGGGCTCAGCTCCACGGCGCGCGTGGCGTAGCGGATGGCGTCGTCGTCGCGATAGAGCTGCGCGGCGTACTCGGCCATGCGCTGGTAGTATTCACGGGCTCGTTTGGGATCGGCGCGACCGAGCAGCTCCAGCACGGCGATCGCCTCGCCGAGTCGCTGCGACAGGCCGAGCACGCGTTCTAGCCGCGAGAGGCTCTCGATGTCCCCTGGCGCCGCCGCCACGATCTTGCGCAGCGTGCGCTCGGCCTCCGTGTAGCGCCGCGCGCGCACCTCCGCTTCGGCGAGCAAGCGGCCCGCTTCCAGGTCCGGCGGCGTCCCGGCGAGGCGGCGTTGTAAATGCAGGCTGCGCGGGGCCAGGGTCCCGGCGAGGCTCCACAAGGTGACGATGTGCTGACGCGCCTCGCGCGCGAGCTGCGGACTGTTTGCCTCTTCCTTCAGGATGCGCTCCCAGAGCTCCAGCGCCTGATCGTGGTAGAGCTTCTTGGCATCGCGATTGCTGGCGGCCGTGCCGGCGCGTTCGAGCGCCAGCGCGTAAGCCTTGCGGAGCCGCAGCTGCTTGGGGTCGAGCCGCACCGCCTCTTGCAAGGCTTGCACGGCCTCCGTCACCAGATCGTGCTCCAGGTACAGCTCACCCAACGTGAGCAGCCCCTGGCTGCGGTCAGTAGAAACGAGGCGAACCCGCTGCCAGGTAGCCAGCGCCTTCTTCTTGTCGCCCTCCTGCCAGTAACGCGAGCCAAGCTCCACCAGATGCTGGGGGTCACTGGCACCGCGGCTCGCCAGCCGCTGAAGCAGCGTGAGACTCGAGGCCTTTTCGCCGACTCGCTCGTAGAAATCGACCAGGGCAGCCAGCACCTGGTCATCGTCGCCCGAGCGCGCTTCGAGGCCGCGCAACGCAGCGAGCGCTCGTTTGCGGTCGCCATGTTGAATCAGAGCTTCTGCCAGCCGAAACACGTATTCCGGATTGCGGGGTGCCGCCCGTGTGAGCGCCTCGTACTCGGCGATGGCGTCCTTCAGCCGGCCTTGGACCTCGAGCAGGTGGACGATCTTGAGTCGCGTTCCAACGTCTTTGGTATCCGCCCCAAGCGCTGCACGGTAGCGGGTCACGGCCTTTTCGAGCTTGCCAGTCTCCTCGTACAGGCTGGCCAGTAGCCGCTGCTCTTCGGCGTCGGCCGCAGGTTTCCTCTCCAGCTCCGCGATCAGCTCCGCGAGGCGGTTGTCGGCGCGATACAGCCCGACGATGACCTCGTAAATCTCGCGACGCACCCCCGACTGCGATCCCGCCAGTAGAAGCGCGCGTTGCAGCTGCTTGAGTGCCTCGCTGCGACGTCCGACGTGAGCCAGCGCCCGGCCGTAGTCGCGCAGCGCCGGAGCGAGCACGCGGTTGTCGCCGGCGCCCGCCTTGACCACCAGCTCCAGCTCGACGACCGCGCGTTCGTACAGGCCGCGGGCGAGCAGCTCACGGCCGAGCTCGGCGCGCACGAAGAACGAGGCGGGCTGCGCGCGGATCAGCTCCTGGTGGTGCCGTTTGGCGGCGTCGACGTCGCCCGCGTCGAGCGCCAGCGCCAGCAGCGTGCGCAGCACTTGCTCGCGCTGGGCGGCGTCGGTGACCAAGGCGAGGGCACGTTCGTAGCGCTGGCGGGCCAGCTCGCGCTCGCCACGGTCGCTGAACAGACGCGCCAGCGCCAACTGCGGCAAAGCCGAGCGGGGAGCCTCCACCTCCGCCTGCTGGTAGGTCTGGGCGGCGCGCTCGAGCTCGTTGTTGTGCTTGTAGGCTGCGGCCAGCGCCAACAGCGCCGCCAGGCGCTCCGGACCCCGTTGCTCGGCACGGCGGCTCAGCTCGGCGAGCAGGGCATCCAGCTTCCCGTCCCGAGCGCGGTAGAGCTCCACCAGGCGCTGCACCGGAAACTCAGCGCCGGGCTGGGCGAGGGCCACGGCGGTATATCGAGCGATCAACGCCTCGGTACTCGTTCCGACGCTCTTGTCGGCGGAGGTGCCGGAGGCGTCCGCCGGGCTCGCGCCGCTCGCGCGTGGTGTTGCCCGCGGGCGTGCCTGCATCGGTGCTGCCGGTTTGGCCTTTTTCCCACGTCCTTGTGGGTTGAACTGGGCGTGTCCCGACGGGCTGGCCAACAGCAATCCGAGTAGGGTCGTACCGGAAAGCAGCGAGCGCCAGAACCTCACCCTCAAAGGGTACGCGGCAGCGGACGGCGGTGCCAGGCGACCGGCGTGAAGGCGCAAGTAGACACACGTCTCCCCTGCTTGCAGTGACCGTGGTAGACGGCCGCTCATGAGCGAGTCGCGGGAGCGGGAAGGACCGGCGCCTTCCGAGCGGGAGCCGGGCCAAGGTGCCTCGACTGGGGGCAGCCCGACAGAAGCCCCGCAACAGGTGCCGGACGACCCGCGCGAGCCGCGGCTTGCCAGCTCGGCCTCGCCTCCGCCGCCTGCGCCCCCAGCTCGTGACCGCCACGACGACGAGGACGACGACGACGACGACGACGAGGACGATGAGGACGACGCTTGGGGCGATACGCCGCAGCCCGACAGCGTCCGCCCCGATGGCGACCAACCCGCGGATCCCGTCAGCGAAGACTATCTCTGGGGGTCGGTCGCTCGAAGCGTCACACTGGCCGCGCTGATCGGTTTCGCGCTGATCACATGGGTACAGTTGTCCTTCGGCTCACGCTGGGTGAACGAGCTGCTGGGGGAGAACGTGTTGCCGCCGGGTCAGCGCGTTACCATCATGAAAGCCTCGGTGGGCGGAGCCGTGCTCGCGGCAGGCGCGGTGGGCTACCTCATCTGGTCCACCCTGCGACGCAAGGGCCCCATCACCCCGATCGAGCGTTGGTGCTGGTTCGCCTCGCCGCTGATGCTCTTGCCCGCCGCAAGCTCCGTGCTGCGGTACCGGCCTTGGGTCAACGAGCATGCGCGCCTGCTTCCAATCGTGCTCTTCCTGGCGATCGTGCTCGAGGTGCTGGTGTTCCAGGCGCTGCGCGCCTCGCCACCCCAGGTGAGCGCCTGGTGGGCCGATCTTCGGCGTCAGCTGCCGGAGCAGGTTCGCAAGCACGGGCCGCTCGTCGTGGTGCTGCTCGGATCCTTGTTCTACGTAGGCTTCTTCTGCTTTTACCTGCTGCGCTGGCACTACAAGCTGAAGACCGGCAACTTCGATCTCTCCATCAACAACAACCTGATGTACGGCGGATTGCACGGTGAATTCCTGCAAAGCCCTGTGGTGTTCCCGCAAGATCCGGGCAAGTACCTGGCCAATCACGCGAAGTTCGGCGGCTACCTGTTCTTGCCGCTGTATGCGCTGTTCCCACGACCGGAGACCCTGCTCGTCCTGCAGTCCACGTTGATCGGACTCAGTGCTCTTCCCCTGTGGGGCTTCGCTCGCCGGCACGTCTCCGATTGGATGGCCGCGCTCGTGGCGCTGGCTTACCTCGCCTACTACCCCATGCACGGGGCAAGCTTTTCGGAGTTTCAGTACGTCCCCATCGCGGGGTTCTTCGTGCTGATGACGGTCTGGGCGGCGGAGACGCGCCGCTGGGTGGTGTTCGGCATCTTCCTCGTTGCCGGTATCACCATGCGCGAGGACATTCCGGTCGGGATGGCCGTCGTCGGCGGCTTCCTGTTGCTCAGCGGATACCGGCCACTGCCCGGTCTCGTGATGGCTGCGCTGTCTACCACCTACTTTCTCGTGCTTCGTTTTCACGTGATGGAGGAAGCCGGCGACTGGTGGTTCCCCAATATGTACAAGGAGCTGTGGGCGGACGGCGAGAAAGGGTTTCGCAGCGTCATTAAGACGTTGCTATCGAACCCGCTGTTCGTGCTCTCGAAGATCTTGGTGGAAAAGAAGCTGCTGTATCTGATGCACCTGCTGGTCCCCTTGGTGTTCCTGCCGGCGCGTCGCTGGTACCTTTGGGCGGCCTTCCTGCCCGGCACACTGCTGACCTTGCTCATCACCAACTACGATCCACCCATCACGTTCTCTTTTCACTACGTGATGCACTGGACGCCTTACCTGTTCCTGGCGTCGGTGCTGGCTCTCGAATCCATCGGCAAGCAGCCGCTCTGGGGTCAGGCCCGGATGTACGCAGCGGCGGCCGCCGTGGCCTTCTCGAGCCTCGTGTTGAGCTACAACTTTGGCGCCTTCTCGCAACGCAGCGGCTCGTTCAAGGGCGGCTTTCAGCGCGTGGAGTTCGAGCTCAGCGACGCCGAGCGCGAGCGTTACGCGAATCTGCAGGCTCTCATCGCCTTGATACCGAAAGACGCGTCGGTGGCAGCGACCGAGAAGGTGGGGCCTCACGTCTCGTCGCGAGTGAAGATGTACACGATGCGCCATGGGCCTCAGAACGCGGAGTACGTCTTGGCCTCGAGCCGCGAGCTCAGGCTCTCGCGCACCAAGCCCAAGCTGCTGGAAGCCTTGAGCAGCGGCAAGTACGGCGTGGTCAAACGCATCGCCGACATGGCGCTGCTGAAGCGTGGACATTCCACGGCCGAGAACGAGCAGATGATCCGCGACTGGCGCCTGTCGGACGCCAAGGTGCGGCCCTCCCGAGCTCCGCGTCGCGAACGCGAGCCGGAACCGGAACCCGAGGTCGATACGAAGTCACCCGACGACGATCCGGACGCGCGCGGCGGGCCGGGCTGAGCCAGCTCTCCGGCACGCCAGCAACACACGATGAGCGACAAGCTAGCTACGGAGCCGCTCGCGGGCGCGCAGCGGCTGAAGCGATGGCTACGCCCATTGATGCTGGCGCTCACGGTCGTGTTCGTCGCCGTGACCGCCCATGACCTGTGGGGCCGCTGGGACGGGCGGAGCGTGCGGGTCGAGCCCGCGTTTGCCGTGCTCGCTTTACTGCCAACGCTCGTCGGCGCTTTCCTGCAGGGCCTCGCCTGGATTCTGCTCGTCGAGCGGATGGCGACGCGGCGTACGCCACGCTGGGCGGCGCTGGCGCTCTACCTGGACTCGCAGCTGGCCCGTTACACACCGGGCAAGGTGGGGTTGCCGCTGATACGCATGGAGGGAGCTCCCCGGTTGGGGCTACCGCGACGGCTGGTGGGCGTCTCCGTGTTGCTCGAGATGCTCTCCTGGACCGCCACTGGCGCCGTGGTTGGGTTTCTGCTGCTCGTCTGGTTGGGTGCACCCGGCGGCGGCCTGAGCGGTCTTGCGGGCCGCTTCGCACCCTATCTACTGGGAGCCTCCCTGCTCGCGCTACTCGGCCTCGTGCTCGTCGATCGCCGCCGGCTGTCGCCCTCACGACAGATCAGCCTCGGGCTCGAAGGCAGCGGCGCGATCGTTCCGCTACGTTTGCCCCTGCTGCAGCTGCTCTACTGGGTGAGCTGGGCCGTGCACGGTTATTTTCTGGCGCGCGCGCTCGGCGCCGACCCGCGGGCGGCGCTGTCCACCATGGGCTTTTCGCCGCTCGCCAACGTGCTGGGGTTCGTGGCGCTGGCAGCTCCCGCGGGCGTCGGTGTGCGCGAAGCGGTGATGGTTGCCGGTCTCTCGCCGGTGCTCGGCGGTCCCGGCGCGGTGGCCGCCGCTATCCTGGCGCGCGTGCTGTCACTCGCGTCGGACGTCCTCGTCTGGGCCGGCGTGCGAGCTGTTTGCGCTCGGCCTCAGCGCGCGCCGTAGTTCGCTTCCAACCACTCGCGGTAAGCGCCGCTGCGAACCCGTTGCACCCATTCGGTGTGCTGCAGGTACCAGCGCACCGTCTCACGCAGCCCGGCTTCCAAATCGTGGCGCGGCGTCCAGCCCAGATCTCGCTCGATGGCGCTGCAGTCCACGGCGTAACGCTGGTCGTGACCGGGGCGGTCCTTGACGAACGTGATCAGGCTCTCGAGCTCTGCCTGCGGCGTGGACGTCTCCTGCGCGACAATCTCGATCATCTTGCGGAGCAGGGCCAGGTTCTGCCATTCGCTACGCCCACCGACGTTGTAAGTACTGCCGGCGGGGGCCGATTGCAGCAGGCGCCACAGCGCCTCGGCATGATCGTCGACGTACAACCAGTCGCGCACGTTGGAACCGTCGCCGTATACCGGGAGCGGCTTTCGCTCGAGCATGTTCAAAATCATGAGCGGGACCAGCTTCTCGGGGAACTGGTAGGGCCCATAGTTGTTGCTGCAATTGGAGAGCGTCGTCTTCAGTCCGTAGGTGTGGCCGTAAGCACGCACCAGGTGATCGGAAGCCGCCTTGCTCGCCGAATATGGCGAATTCGGGCGGTAGGGGCTGTCTTCGGTGAAGGCCCCTTCCGGTCCGAGGGAACCGAATACCTCGTCGGTCGAGACATGATGCAAGTGCAGGGTCGGGCGAGCCCGCAGCACCTCCAGCAAGCTGAAGGTTCCCATGATGTTCGTCTGAATGAACGCGCCGGGACCGAGGATGCTGCGGTCGACGTGCGTCTCTGCCGCGAAGTTTACGATCGTGTCGATGCCATGCTCCTCACAGGCTTTCAGCACCCGATCGCGATCACAGATATCACCGCGCAGGAACACGTAGCGCTCTGGCGCGACGGCCTCGGCGACATTGTCCAGGTTGCCCGCATAGGTGAGCGCGTCGTAGTTGACGATGCGCCCGCTGAACGTCGGCTGCCGGAACAACCACCGAATGAAGGCCGAGCCGATGAATCCGGCGCCGCCGGTGACGAGCAGCGCAGCGGGGGAACGAAGTGCTGTAGGGGTCGTGGAGGTCATCTTCTGTTTC
>DASQDA010000780.1:0-1900 GCA_035634435.1 Polyangiaceae bacterium | reverse complement strand
AGGCTTCGACTCGCAACGCGTCGAGGCCAGGGAAAGCGCCTCACGACGCAACCTGCGGATTCCAAATTCGCGGGTGTAGCGTGGGGCATGCAACCAAGCGCTAAGGTCCAAGAAGCGATGGTCCAGCTCGTTCCCGGGGGCGAGCACGAGCTTTCTCATCTCTCCGATGTCGAGCTGCTGGCGAGCACGCGCCGGCTCGTCGGAACGTCGAACAAGCTGTTCGCGACGCTCTTGCTGCACTTGGCCGAAGTCGAAGCGAGAGGCATCCATCGCCAGCGCGCCTGTGCCAGCTTGTACAGCTACTGCATCTACGAGCTGCGTATGTCGGAGGACGCCGCCGCACGGCGCTCGAGCGCCGCACGGCTGGTGAAGGCCTTTCCGGCCCTGCTGGCGGCGATCGCCGCGGGTGAGCTCCATCTGACGGGCGTGCTCATGCTGGGCCCTCATCTCACACCCGAGAATCATGTGGACGTGCTGGCACGCGCCAAGTTTCGAACCAAGAAGGAGCTGGCCAAGCTCGTGCGTGAGCTGCATCCACTCCCTCCGGTACCCGATCAGATGGAGGCGCTCGGGCCCGAGCCGCGGCGCGCCGCCAGCGAGCCAACCTGGCAAGAATGGCTCAGCTCGCTTGGCCCGCCGGTGCGCGAGCTACCGTCGGAGGAACGGCCTGGTACCTGGGCGGATGCGAGCGTACCGAGCTGTGGCGAAGAGCACGCAGGCAGTGCTGTCGAGGGTTCGACCGAGCGTTCCGACCATAGTTTGGAAGAACCCGATTACCATTGCTCGACCGACCATAGTTTGGAAGAACCTGATGACCATTGCTCGACCGCCCACGGCTTAACCGCGCCGGCGCGGTGCGAGCTACCGCCCATCACTGCGCCCCAGCAGTACCGAATGCAATTCAGCACCACTGAAGAGCACGTGCGCCTCGTTGAACGCGCCAGAGCGTTGCTCGCGTGCACGGCACCGCGCTGCGCGCTGGGCGAGCTGCACCAGCAAGCTATGCAGCTACTGGTCGCGCGGCTCGAGAAAGAGAAGTTCGCGGTGTCGGAGCCGCGCCCAGCAACGCGCATGGGCGGGAGCTCGCCAAGAGAGCAGTCAGCACCAGCGACAACGGCGTCAGAGCCCGCCTGGAACAAGCACGACATTCCGCCGGCCGCGCTGGAGCAGCGCAACCGTGCGCCGCGCCAGCGCGGCAGACATGTCCCGGCCGGGACGAAACGCGAGGTATTCCTGCGCGACGCTGGGCGCTGCAGCTACGTCGATGAACGGGGCGAGCGCTGCCGTGAGACGCGCTACTTGGAGCTGCATCATCTCCAGCCATTCGCGCAGGGCGGCGAGCATGTTGCTACGAACGTGGCGCTGCGCTGCGCGGCTCACAACGCCCTTGCTGCCGAGGAAGACTACGGACGAGCCGTCATCGAGCGCAAGCGTGATTCGGCGAGGCACGACTCCTCACGCGCCGCCCATCGATTCGAAAGCCAGCTGGACCCACCAACTCCGTAGCGCCGGTCGCGGGGAGCGACTTGGCCGCAGCTTCATGGCCGCAAGGGCCTTCGGACCTCGAGCTCGGCGCCATCGCGCCGAGTCGTTGTAGTGCTAGCGATCCGGCTGACGACCGTCTTACCCAGAGCGGAAGGCGACCTCGGACTTCAAACCGATGAAGGAGAACACCGCTCGATCCCGTTCCGCTTGCTCGTGCCCGCCCGGAGCAGCGGTGACGAGCAGCAGTGCCGGACCACAGGCGTCCCGGTCAGGAGGCAACGTGCCTTCGCCAGCTCTTCCGCAAAGCTCGAGCGAGCTCGCGTCCTGCCACTCGCAAGTCCTGCGTCACGTGCTCCGAGGGCATCGACCGTCGGATTCACGGAGTCTCAGCGCTTGGCGAGCTTGTCGCCTTGGC
>DASQDA010000779.1:0-2436 GCA_035634435.1 Polyangiaceae bacterium | reverse complement strand
ATTGACGACGAAGTAGTTTCCGCTGGGCATCACGCGGAAATCGGCAAACAGCTGCGGATACACCGTCGCCGGCGCGGTGATCGTCTGCAGCAGCGTCTCTTGCGGATCGTAGATACGCAGGCTCTTGTCGTAGCCGGTTGCGACGACCGTGTTGCCGTTGGGTAAACGCAAGGCCTTCCACACGTGGCGCGCCGTGCCCGGCACGGTGACCTCCCACAAGACGTCGCCCGCTGCGTTGCCTTCGAACACCTTGGTGTCGGCCGTCACCAGGAACGTACCCGTCTTCGTGGGCCGGACGCAGCGCACGTACGTGTAACCAGGGTAGGTGATTCGGCGCTGCTCAGCGCCTGCCGCATTCGCCATGCGCAACACGATCGCGCCGCCTGAAACCGACGCCACGAGGGTCGTGTCAGCGGCGAGTCGATGCGCCGTCTGGGTGCCGGCGAGGCTGCTCACGCCGCCGACGCGCATGCCGTTGCTCAGCTGGTATTCGTCCCAGCCGCCCGCCTTGCCCAGCATCACGCGCCCGTTGCCCACGAGCTGCAGGTCGCGCCCGGTGCCGGAATTGACCTGCCACCCCATCGCCGGGCTGGCGCTATTCACGTACAGCAGCTGCCCACCATTCGCATCGTTGTAGAGGATGAGCTCGCGATGCAGCGGCGCGCCGCTTTGACCTGCCGCCCCTCCTGCCGGCGCACCCGCCATACCGGCCACCGCGTTGCCACCCGCACCTGTGTTGCCAGCGCCGCCAGCGGTCGCGCCGCCCGTCGCCGTCCCGGCGGAGCCAGCGGCGCCCGCGCTTGGCGTCCCGCCTGCGCCCACACCGCTACTGCCGCTTGCCGAGCCGCCGGTTGCCAGCGCGCCGCCGCTCGCACCTGCAGCTCCGCCAGTGGAAGCGCCGCCGCTGGCGCTTGGGGAGCCGCCCGTGGCGCCGCCTTGAGCGGGCGAGCCCGCCGCGCTGCCGCCCTGCGAGCTCGTGCCGCCGGCTTGCGCCGGCACTCCGCCGTTCGCAGCTCCGCCCGCGCTGGTCGCTCCGCCGCCATCACCCTTCGTATCGGCGGAGCTACAAGCGGGCACACTGCTGAGCAAGGCTGAGGTGAGCAACAGGCACGGCAACGACATCACTCGCATGGGTTCTCTTCTCTTCCGTTGGTAGCCCGGTATCACAATGGCGGTCGTGTGCCACGCCGGGCTCAACAGCTTACCACCGAGGGGCGCTGACTCGCACGTACGGTTTGCGTCTCCATCGCAGGTGACGTTTGCCCCTGCGCTCACGCGGTCGTGCTCGACTACCGTGAATCCAATCAGGCAACCTGCGTGGCTCGCGCCGGCGCACTCGGGTCAAAAAAACACGAAGCTCGTCATTCTCGCGCTGCATTCGCACGAGCGTGACCAATGCAAGTGGAACTCTCCATCAGCGCATGAAAAGCGCGCGCTCCGCGACCACGCACGGAGTCACCGATCGCGCCGGGGTCCATCGGTGAGCACATTGCTATCCATGCGACTCATCGACTGTTGCTCGTCGATTCGTAGTAGGCTCGAAGTCTGTGCCTCACTTGGGGCACCCTTTCAAAATCGGAGCTCGCGTGAAGAACAAGACCGTACGTTGGTCCCTCGCTCTTACAATTTCAGCCACGTTCATGCTGGGGTGTTCGGGCGATGACACGGCGGGTGGCACTGGCGGTTCGGGCGGCGGCTTTGCCGGCGGTGGCTCGCTGCAGGGCGGCGCGGGCGGGAGCTCCCAGAGCCTTGGGGGCATGGCAGGCGCGGCAGCAAGCGCTGGTACGCCAAGCGTGGGCGGCACACCGAGCAATGGCGGAGCGCCTTCCACGGGTGGCGCCGCTGGCAGCGCACCAACGGGCGGTGCTGCTGGAGCGGCTTCTGGTGGCTCCAGTGGCGCTGCGGGAAGCACGCAGACAGCGGGCGCCGCCGGCGCGGCCTCCGGCGGCAGTCGCGGAGCAGCTGGTGCGAGCGGAGCGGCCGGCAGTGGAGGCGTGGTTGCAACTGCCGGCTCCGGCGGTGGAGCTGGCCTGGGCGGAGCTAGCGGCGGCAGCGGCGGGGGCGTCGGCAACTTGAAAGCAACTATGGTCGTGCGCGCGGCGGGCACAGCAACGCCGGGAGACAACGTCATGGTCGAACGGCTCAAAGCCAATGGCTTCGGCCAGGTCACCGTCGTCAGTGACGGCAAGGCCACGGCGCAGTCCGTGGTCGGCTCCGACCTGGTGGTGATCTCCAGCAGCGCCGAATCCGGACCGCTTCAATACAAGCTCAAGAGCATCGCGATTCCCGTGTTGTGTGTGGAAGACGCAGAGTTCACGTTGATGGGAATGGCCACTTCCGCGAACCATGATGCATCGGTTTCGCAGGTCGTCGTCGTCCCCGAAGGAAGCCCCCTGGTTGGCTCGGCGATGGGCACCGTGATGATCGCCGCCAAGG
>DASQDA010000778.1:0-5227 GCA_035634435.1 Polyangiaceae bacterium | reverse complement strand
CGGCGATCGCCTCGAGGGCGTCGTCGTCGACTCGGAGTGCCAACGCTCCGAGGCCGCGCTCCCGGTCGGCGACGGCGCGAAGCAACAACTGCCGCAAGTCGATCGGCGACAGCGCCTCCAGGCGAAAGACACGGCAGCGCGACAGCAGCGCCGCGTTGATGGCGAAGGACGGGTTCTCGGTGGTCGCTCCCACCAAGGTGAGGGTGCCGTCCTCGAGATGCGGCAGAAACGCATCCTGCTGCGTCTTGTTGAAGCGATGGATCTCGTCCACCAGCAGCGTCGTGCCGCGCCCCTCGTAGCGTCGGCGCTCGCGAGCTGCCTCGATGATCACGCGCAGCTCCGGCAAGCCGCCAAGCACCGCGCTGAAAGCGACGAACTCGGTGCGGGTGACCTGGGCGATGACACTCGCCAGCGTGGTCTTTCCCGAGCCTGGCGGACCCCACAGAACCAGTGAGGGCACGCGATCTTTGCGGATGGCGTCGCCGAGTAGCTTACCTTGCTCGAGCAGGTGCCATTGGCCGACGACTTCGTCGAGGCTGCGTGGACGCATGCGATCGGCGAGCGGCTTTGGCGTTCCCAGTGCGCTCCCGCGGTCGGCGGCGCGACCGAGCAGCGTGGGTTGATCTGGAGGGCGAGGTTTGCGCGGCATGCTCAGGCGGGCGGTGCGTCGCGGCTGCCGAAGATAGCCGTTCCCACGCGCACCAGCGTGGCACCCGCTGCGATCGCTGCCTCGAGGTCGAAGCTCATGCCCATGCTCAGCTCCGGCAGTCGACGAGCGCCCCCGTGCTCGTCGCGCAGTCGTCGCAGGGCGTCGAAGTGGGGGCGCGCTGCTTCCGGATTGGAGCTCGCGGGCGGCACACACATCAACCCCATGAGCTTCAGCGAGCTCTCGCGCTCCACCGCTTCTAGCAAGCTGCCGAGATCTGCAATAGCAACGCCTGATTTCTGAGCTTCGCCGGCGATAGCAACCTCGACGAGCACCTCCAGCGGAGCCAGCGGCACCTCCGGGCCCGCAGCGCTGGCGGCTCGACGCTTACCGAGCTCGCGCGTGAGCGCCACCGAGTCGAGAGTTTGCAAGCACCCGAGGTGCGGCAGTAGCTTGGAAGCTTTGTTCCTCTGCAGGTGGCCTATCATGTGCCAGCGAAGCCCCTCGAGGTCGGCCAGCGCGAGCGCTTTGCTCGCCAGCTCCTGCGCGTAGTTTTCTCCGAAATCGCGCTGCCCCGCCGCGTAGGCCTCGCGAATGGCTTCGGGCGGCTGCGTCTTGGAAACAGCGATCAGGCGCACGCTAGCGGCTGCTCGCGCGGAGGCTTCCCGAGCCCGGCGGATTCGCTCCAGGACCTCGCTCAGCCGAGCGGCCACGCTCATCGCGCCGCCGCTCGGCGCAACTCGACGCGCGCTTTGCGTGCTTTCAAGCTATCGCCCGTCGAGGCTTGCAGCGTCCCGCGGAGCACGTCCTGCTCACGCCGCGCGATCAGCAGCCCACGAAACAGCTCCGGACCACCACCCATGGGTGCCAACATCAGCGCGAGGCTGTCGTCTTCCAGGCGACCACTCACGCTCAGCGAACCGAGCGGCCCCTCCGCTTCGCCGGTGGCGTTGCCTTCGCGATCGACGGACACGTGCAAGGTACCCTTGCCGGCTGCCAGCGAGCCGTCGTCTTTCTTCCATTCGCGAACGCCGCCGCGCTCCGTCTCGAGCACATGCAGCTCGGCCTCGTAGTTGCCGGACCAGCTGCCCTCGTACCAGGCCCTTGCCGGTGGTTCTGCGCTCTTGGCTGCGAGCGGCGATGTCAGTGCGGAGCTCGTGCTGCTAGCCGAGCCCGCGCTGCTTGGAGCGGGGTCCCGCTGGCAGCTCAACAACATCAACGAGCACCAACCGAGGGCCCAATAGCGTCGCGAGCTCAAGTCCGGGCCTCGGGAACGATTTCCCCGATGCGCACGCCGAGCTCGCCCTCGATGTTCACCAGCTCGCCGGTAGCCAGCACACGGCCGCCAGCTCGCAACAGCACGGGCGCGGCGATGCGCCGCCCGGTGCCCACGACATCGCCAGGCTTGAGAGCAGCCCATTCACGCGCCGCCATGCTGATGCTGCCGAGCTCCACGCGCACGACCAGCGGTGCATCCAGCACGGCTTTCGTGAGCGTCGCTGGCTCGCTCGGCTCATCGCTTTCCATCGCCATCGCCTCCGTGGCCGCGAGCGCGACCGACGCTGGCTCAAGTAGCACGATTCGCGCGTCCGGGCCGAGGGCTACTCGTAGCCCGTGCTCGCTTGTCGGAGCGACGAGCACCGCGGTGCCCTGCAGGTTGCTTCCGAGCCACCATCCAGCGCCGGGGCACCAGGCGGCTCCAGGTTTCAGCTCTGCCAGCTGCGCAGCGCTGGCGAGGTTGGTGGCCACCACTATGGGCAACGTGAGCTCGATGGCGCCGAGCGCTCCGAGCAGCGGCCCGTCACTTGGCGCCGGTGCAAGCAGGCGCTCGGAGCCTAGCCAGACGGCAGCGACATAGGGCCGTCCGTCGACGATCATCGTCACGTGGACGACCGCTGCGTCTTCGACCAGCTTGGCTTCACGTGGAAGCAGAGCCGCGGGGGCTCCTGAGCGCCGCGCTGCTTCGACACAGAGCGCCGAGAGCGCCCCAGCGACACTCGCGCTCAAGGGCGCACGCGGGTCCAGCAGCGGAGCGGGCTGGCGCAAGAGCAGGCCCAGGAGCGCCCCAGCCAACGCCGGCTCCAGGCCGATGACGCAGCCGGGCCCTGTCGCCAAAACGAGGCCCACGCGGAGCAGTGACGGCGAGGGGTCACGTGCATCCACACTGCGGACGAAAAGCTCGACAGGGCTGCCCAGCAGATCACTGAACGCCGATGCCAGCCGTCGCGTATCCACCGCAAGCTCCAACCAGCGTCGCGTGGCGGCCACCTGGGCCTCCAGCCGCCAGGTGACCCGGTCGAGGGCTGCCCACGGAAAGGCTTCCACCCGCTTGGAAAACATCCCGACCTCCTACCAGGGCCTCCCCTCGAGCCGCCAGACGCCAGCCACGGCCGACGGGCCAATACGCTTCGTGAGCTTATCCACAGACCGCCCACAAGCTTGTGGAGAAGTCCTGGGTAACATCTCGCCGGGCATGGTGAATTCGCATGGCGCCCCGGCGTTGCATCGCCCGCCACTTGAAGCAATGTGCATGCGGTGAAGCTTTCCTTTGGACGAGGCGGCCTGGCGCTCACCTGGCTGATGTCGAGCCTTGCGCTCGGCGCTTGTGCTGGCTCGCAGAGCGCTGCCAGAGACCCCATCGCACAGGCGAGCCAGCGGCTTCAGGGCAGCTGGCGTGTGCAGAGCTTTACCCCGGAGGCCCTGCTCGAGCCGCCCCTTCAGAGCTTGTTGAACGCGCAGCTCGGCACCCTAACGGTTGTCTTCGAGGGCGAAGCGTTCGCCGCGAGCGGTCCCGGCGTCACCATGAATGGGCGCGTGCAGATCCTGAGCGCTGAAGGTGATGTACTAACCGGCACGCTCTTCGATGCAACGGGGGTGGGCTACCGGGTGGCGGGCCAGTTTCAGGGTTCAATGTTCCACTTCCGCTCGCATGATGCTCCATGGCGCGGCACTGGGGTGCTGCAGCGCTGATCGTGCGGCGCGTGCGGTTCAGCCGCAGCAGGCGTGCCCAAGGCTCAGGAATTGGATAGCCTAGCGGCATGTGGAAAGTCGGTCTCCTGCTCGGGTTGGGCTCGCTCGCAATTGCAGCGGATGCGCTCGCGCAGGCGCCTGCGCCTTCCGCAGCCCCCACCCCGAGCCCGCCTTCCGCGGCTCCGCCCGCTCCTCGTCCGAGCCCGCCGCCTGCAACTGCGCCGTCGGCTCGCGCACCCGCGCCGGAGCGAGGAAGACCGACCCCGGCCGCGCCGACGCCTGCACCGGTGGCACCGGAAACAGCGACGTCCCCAGCGCCAACACAGAGCACCGCAGCGCCCGCCGCGCCAACACAGGGCCCCGCAGCGCCGGACGCGCCAACACAGGGCCCGACGACCCAGGGACCTGCAGCACCGATCAGCGGAGCACCCCCAGCCGCGCCGCTACTGGTGCCGAGCCCCGCCGCCGGCGCTCCGCTGCGGCGCGATCCGAATGGCGTGACGGGGGTGAGCCCTTTCTGGGAAGAGCTTGGGAAGGGCGACCAAGCGGTGGTCGCCGGAGATCTTCCGCGCGCACTGGCCGCGTATCGCGTGGCCATCGGCAAGAGCCCGCAAAACGCGCTTGGCTATTATCGCTTGGGTCAAACGCAGACGTTGAGTGGCTCGCTTGCCGACGCCGAGCAGACCTACGCCGTCGCGTTGCGCTACGTGGGCCCGGACAGCACTTTGAAGGCCAAGCTACTTTTTTGTATGGCCGACCTCAGCGAGCGCCAGGCCGCTCATGACGTGGCCCTGAGTCGCTGGTCCGAGTACGAAGCCCACGCCAACGCTGACCCCCGCGCGAAGACCTACCCCGCCACGGCGCGGGAGCGGCGCACGCGCCTGGAGACAATCAAGAAGCTGCTAGCAGACGCCGCGGCAGCGAAGCTGAAGGAACAGAATAGCCCCCGGCGCCCCCGCAAGTAGCTGCAGCCTGGGCGACGGCACGGCCCCCCTCCAAGCCCTTTCGACACGCGGTGTGGCATTGCTGCTGCGTTGGCGCGGCAACACCCTCAAAGGTGACGGCTGATTTGCAGCGTGGCGCGTTGGTTGCAACACTCCGCCTCCGGCCTTCATGTCGTCTTCAGCGCTTTGCCTGCAATGCCCTCCCATCGCGTACCTGTCATTCGAGGGAGAGCAGCGTTGAAGCAACTTCTAACCGCCATCGTTCGCTACGTCGCAGCGCTGACGCTCACGTGGGCCGCTTTCGCGGGCTGCTCCAGCGACTTGCCAACGGACATAAACGGGCTGCCCTGTGACGAGCAGGGGCGCTGCGTCACGGGCTACAAGTGTCACCCCCTCACCCTTCGCTGCGTTCGACCGGACCAGTTGCCGGGACCCGCAGCGGGCAGCGGCGGAGGTGGCGGTGCCATCGGCGGCGCCATCGGTGGCGCAGGGGGCCTGCCGTCGAACGGCGGTTCCGTGGACCCGGGCGAGGGCCCCACCGGTCCCGAAGACTGCTTGCCGGGTGAGACGCTGTGCGGAAACGAATGCGTCACCCTGAGCGAGGACCCAGATCATTGCGGCGGTTGCAACGCCACCTGCACGGCGCCCGAGGCGGGTGTCGCCGTCG
>DASQDA010000777.1:0-9832 GCA_035634435.1 Polyangiaceae bacterium | reverse complement strand
CGGAGACACGCTCTTTTGGCAAGGCGTGCAGCTCTACCTCGAGACGCACGCTCACGGCATCGTCGAGACCAACGATCTGCAGCGCGCGCTGGAGAAGGTATCGGGGCACTCCCTCGAGCGTTTCTTCGACCAGTGGGTGTATCGTCCTGGGCACCCCGAGCTGCAGGTCAAGATCAGCTATGAAGACGGCTGGTGCAGTGTCGCGCTGAAGCAGACGCAGAAGGTCGCGGAGACCGCGCTCTTCGAGCTCGAGCTGGAGGTGGAGGTGCTGTCGAAGGATCACGAGCTCACCCGTCATCGCAAGCGCATCAGCAGCGTCCACGACGCTCTCGTGTTTTCGTTGCCGCAACGGCCTGCATACGTGGCGTTCGACCCGGAGCTCCGGGTCGTCGGCAGTATCCAGGTGGAGGCGCCCGGAGACATGCTGCGCCGCCAGTTGCGCCAGGGCAGCTCCGCACGCATCCGGGCGATGGCAGCCGACACGCTGGCGAAGAAGAGCGACCCTACGACCATCGCCGTGCTGCGCGAGAGCCTGGCGGACCCTGCGGAAGCCTGGATGGTGCGGGCCGAAGCAGCGCGCGCCCTGGGCAAGACGCGGGCGAGCGCTGCGCTCGACGTGCTGATCGAGCTGTCCTCGACCCAGCATCCCAAGGTGCGGCGCGCGGTCGTTCAGGCGCTGGGCTTGTTTCGCAACGACAGGGCCCTGGCGGCGTTGCGCCCGCTCTCGAAAAACGACCCCAGTTATCTCGTCGAGGCCGAGGTTGCGCGTTCGATGGGTAAAACCCGGCAAAAGAGCGCTCTCGCGCCGCTCCTCGCCATGCTCGATCGCTCGTCCTGGGGCGACATCGTGCGCATGGGGGCGCTCGACGGGCTAGCCGCGCTGCGCGATGAGGGCGCCCTGACGCCCGTGCTCGAGCGCACTCGTTATGGCCACTCGATCCGCACGCGGCGTGCAGCGCTGGGCGCTCTCGCGGAGCTGGGCGAAGGTAAACGCGTGCGCGAGCACCTCGAGTCCTTGCTCGACGATGGCAATCCGCTGGTGCGGGCCGAGGTCGCGAGCTCGCTGCTTGCTTTCGGCGACGTGCGCAGCCGGGGCGCGGTGCGGCGAGCGGCAGAACGCGAGCTGGACGGTCGGGTCGCCCGCAAGTTGCGCGAGACGTTGCGCGATCTGGGCGGCCCGAGCCAGGACAAGAAGCGCGTGGCCGACGAGCTGGAAAACGTACGCGGTGAGCTCGCCGAGTTGAAAGCGCGGTTTGCGAAGCTCGAGGCGAAGGCCGAGGCCACCAGCAAGGCGCCGCGAGCCGCGGCGACCACGGCACCCGCCCTCACCGAACGTCCACGGCGCAAGGGCCGCAAATGAGCGACGAGCTCCTGATCGAGCGTCATCAGGGTGCGGCCGTGCTCGTGCTCAATCGGCCGCTGCGGGCGAACGCGCTGTCTCGCTCGTTGGTGCTGGCGCTCGGTCGAGCTGGACGGCAGCTGGCGGCGGACGCCAGCGTGCGCGCGGTGGTGCTCACGGGAGCGGGCGACCGCGCGTTCTGCGCGGGAGCCGATTTGACCGAGCGGCTGACGCTCAGTGAAGCGGAGGTACGCGAGCTCTTGCTGCTCTACCGGCAGGAGCTGGCCTGGCTCGGCAACTTTCGCGCTCCGGTCATAGCAGCCATCCAGGGCGTGGCGCTTGGAGGCGGGCTCGAGCTCGCCCTCGCGTGCGATCTCAGGGTTGCAGCCGCCAGCGCGACCTTCGGTCTGCCCGAGACCAGCTTGGCGATCATCCCCGGCGCCGGCGGGACGCAACGTCTGCCACGTATCATCGGCGCTGCCCGCGCCAGGGAAATGATCCTGCTGGGGCGGCGCGTGGCCGCGGAGGAGGCCCTGCGTATCGGCTTGATCCACCGCATCTGTCCGGCTGACACCACGCTGCTGGACGATACGCTGGCCTACATCCGGCCCATTCTCGAAGGGGCGCCGCTCGCGCAAGAGGCTGCCCTGCGCGCCCTGCGTGCCGCCGAGCTCCCGCTCGACCAGGGGCTCGAGGCCGAGCTCGCGGCCTACGAAGCATGCCTGAAGAGCGACGATCGGCGGGAGGCGCTCCTGGCTTTCCAGGCAAAGCGCCCGCCAAAGTTCGAGGGCAAATAGTCGCTAAAGGCCGTCGGGCGCGGACACCACTACCTTCGGCTTGCCTTTTTTGGCGTCGAAGCTGAAGGAGACGCTGCAAAACCGCGTCAGTGGTCGCCGATTCGCGGCGTCGCTGCCGAGCCCCCACAAACCAACCAGCAGCTTCAGCTCGTCACCCGGCATCAAGGGCTTCGCCTCGGCGTGTTGCGGCCAGGTGCGAGCCAGCAGCACCGGTTTGGTGCCCTCGAGCAGCAGCTCACGGTCACCCTCGCGTCGATCGGTGAAGCGCTCAGGGTCGGCGGAGCCGCGCACCACCTGACCGGCAAACGCCAGCTCGGCTGTCTTCGGCGCCAGCAGCGAGTGCGAGGCCCCATCCTTGGCGCGGGCCTGCACGCTCACCTTGATCGCATAGCCGGCGCCCACCTTCACAGCCTCGGCGCGCGGGGTGAAGCTCACGCCCTCGACTTCCACGCGCAGCCCGTCAGGGCTCACGATGTACTTCACCGAGCGAGGCGCGAGAGCGCCCTCGTGGCTGCTCGAGGAAGCCTCCGCTGGTGGCGAGGTCGGCGCTGGCTCGGCCTCAGCCGCGCCCGCCGGCGCCGCCTGCTGCGCAGTGGGTGCGCTGGAAACCACCGTTGCCTCGCTCATGGGCGCTGCAGAGCTCGAGCCGCTGGCTTCGGAAGGCTGTGCGTCGAGGCGCGCAGGGGTGCTGCCGGACGAGCCGGCGCAGGCGCACGCAAGGAAGCTCAGAAGCAGCGTGGGCAACACACCGCCTCGACTCAGCGCTTTGGCAGTGCGCGTTGCAGCCCTCCGGTCAGCAAGCATGCCCGGCAGTATCCCCACTGGGCGCGCTCCGCAAGGCGACGCGCGCCGCAGAGCGCGCTCGCACCTTGCGTGAACTCTCGGCGCACGGCGCCGAGCAGTGCCCCGTCTTCCAGCAGGTCGAGCGTCGTTCGCGCGAGGGCTTTTGCCGCCACGCGCGCGGTCTCGAGGCCGCGCTCGCTGCGTGCGCAGGCTGCGAACGCTCGCTGATGACACAGGGTTTCGCCCTCGTCACAGATGGCAAGATACGGGTGAATCGAGGGAACGGCGTGACTCACGTCTCCCATGTCCGTCGAGCCGGCACCAACGCTCGGGTCGCGCTCGCGTGGCTTGCGCCCGAGCGCCTCCAGAGCAGCACCGAAGCGGCGAGCGAGGGTCAGGTTGTTTTGCATGTTCTTGTAGCCGGCACGCGCGGCGACGCCGATCTCGACGCCGCAGGCAAGCGCGGCTCCCCGCGCGCAGCGCTCCACGATTCCATACACGCGCTCGAGCTCCGCCAGGGTGGGCGCCCGCACCAAGAACACGCACTCTGCACGCTCGGGAATCACGTTCACCGCCTGTCCACCATCGCTGACGATGCCGTGAACACGCACGCCGTCGCGGAAATGGACGCGTTGCGAGTCGATCAACCGAAACGTCTCGAGGCAAGCCGTGAGCGCGCTCTGCCCGTCCCAGGGAGCGATGGCGGCGTGAGCCGGCTTGCCTGCGAAGGTGAAGGTCACGCGTGTCGTGGCCAGGGCGGGGTGCGCCAGGATATCCCTGTCGTACGGGTGATACATCATGGCCACGTCCACGCCCTCGAACGCTCCCGCCTGGAGCAGGCGGATCTTGCCTCCGCCGCCTTCTTCGGCGGGCGTGCCCACGAGCTCGACCGTGCCCGAGAGCTCGCTGGCATGGCGCGCGAGCGCCAGGAAGGCACCCACCGCACCCGCCGCGATGAGGTTATGACCGCAGGCGTGCCCGATCTCCGGCAGCGCGTCGTACTCGGCCAGAATCGCGATGCGTGGCCCAGCTCCGCTGCCCACACGTGCGCGAAAAGCCGTGGCGACGCCACCCAAGCTGCGCTCGACGGGCACCCCAGCGCTCTCCACCAGCTCCGCGATCCAGGCGCACGCTCGATGCTCCCCGTAGGCGAGCTCAGGGTTGTCGTGAAGCTTGATAGCGAGGTCCGTGAGGCGCGGCTGGGCCTCGTCCACGGCTCGGTCGAGGGCGCTGCGTTGTAAGACCATTGCCGGGCTAGGATAGCCCGAGATGGCAGCTTCACGCCTACTGCTGGCGATCGCGCACGCAAGGCTGCGCCAGTGGCCTGCTGTTATCGTTGTGTTTTTATCACTACTTGGCTGCAAAAAAGGCCAGGCACCCGAGTCGCACCGCGACGCGGCCAGCGTGGCACCGCCCGGCTCCCACACACTGGCGCCGCTCGCCAGCCCAGCTCCAGTGCGTGCCAGCGGGGCTCCGCCAGCGCATCCCTCCTCCCTCTTGGTCTCACATGAAGCCCAGGCGATGGGCACCAGCTTGAAACTTCTCGCATACACCACGGACAGCCTCGACGAAGTGCTCACCAGGCAAGCGCTGCTGAGTTGTGTGAGCGAGATTCGCCGCCTGGAAAGCCTGCTCAGCGAGTGGCGAGCGGAGAGCGAGGTCAGCCAGGTCAATGCCCACGCCGGCGAATGGGTTGCGCTCGGGCCAGAGAGCTTCGAGGTCATCCGCAAGGCGCTGTGGGCCGCTGGCGTCTCGCAGGGTACCTTCGACATCACCTTTCAGGCGCTGAGCGGCCTCTGGCGCTTCGGCAGCGCTCAAGAGCCCAATCCCGAGCCTCCTGCGCGGACCGAGGTGGCGCGGCGGCGAAGGCTCGTGGACTACCGCCGTGTCGAGCTGGACCCTGCGCAGCGGCGCGTGCGCATCGGCTCTCATCAAGCAATTGGGCTCGGCGGCGTCGCCAAAGGGTATGTCGTCGATCGCGCGGTGCAGAGCCTGCGCGCTGCGGGCCTGCAAACGTTCCTGGTGCAAGCCGGCGGTGACCTCTACGGGGCGGGACGCAAGCCCGACGGTTCGCGCTGGGTGAGCGGTATCCAGGACCCCCGCGCCGCCGAGGGCGAGCTCTTTGCGAGCCTGGAGCTGGAAGATCGGGCCTTCTCCACGGCAGGTGACTACGCTCGTTCGTACGTCGTGGGAGGTAGACGCTATCACCACATCATCGATCCGCGGACCGGTTACCCGGCCACAGCCTCCCGCAGCGTAACGGTGTGGGCAATGGACGCGACCACTGCAGATGTGCTGGACGATGCCGTATTCATCTTGGGACCCGCCGAGGGTCTGAAGCTTGCGAGATCCATCGAGGGCGTGGGGGTCGTGATCGTCGACGCGGCTAATCGCGTCCACGTGAGCGAACGCCTCAAACCCCACGTCACATTGCTGAAGCAGCCTACTGAGGGCCCATGAACGACACCCATCCGCTACCGACTGCACGCCCTTGCCGCGAGCGCGAAAGGGCAAGCTCCTGCCCCGCGCGCCCTGCGCTTACATCGGCCCCGAGACGCACACCCGCGCGCGCTCGCTCGCTCCCGCGGGACGCCGCAGCGTCGGTGTATGTAAGCGATTGGCAGCCCCTGCTCCGCCGAATTCGGCAGATGCGTTTACGCCGGCCCTCGGTTATCATTCTGAGTTGTCCCCTTGTCCTCGACACGTAACCCAGCAATTTTGACGCGCACGGTCCTCAAGGCTGGCGACGTCCTAGGCCGCTTCCAGCTGCTCGTACCCATCGGTGAGGGCGGCATGGGCCGCGTCTGGGTGGCGCGTGAGCAAGGCTTCGCGCAACGCCCGCGTTTGGTCGCCATCAAGACGGCGCTAGCCGAGGACGCCGCTGCGGACGAGTACTGGAAGGTGTTGCTCGACGAGGCACGCATCGCTTCGCAAGTTCAACATCCCAACGTTTGCGCCATTCACGCGCTCGACCGCGAGCGCGGCGTGGTCTACCTGGTGATGGATTGGTCGGACGGCGGCTCGCTGCGCGAGTTGCTCGACGGCATGCCCGAGCGTCGACTGGACTTCCCGCTGGCAGCCCGCATCACCGCGCACGTGTGCGCCGGCCTCCACGCCGCTCACGAGCTCGCGGCCGAAGACGGCTCGTCGCTCGGCGTCGTGCATCGCGACGTCTCGCCGCAGAACATTCTGCTGTCCGGCTCGGGCCAGGTGAAGATCACGGACTTCGGCGTGGCCAAGGCACGCGGTCAGCTCCACGCAGCCACTCAGACGGGTGAGGTCAAGGGCAAGCTCTCGTACATGGCGCCCGAGCAAGTCACCACGCGCGACGTCGATCGCCGCGCTGACGTCTTCGCCTTGGGCTGCGTGCTCTACGAAGCCAGCACGGGTCAGCGCGCGTTCCACGGCGGGGACGCCCTCGCCACGTTGTACCAGCTGCTCGAGCAACCGCTCACTCCGCCCAGTGAGCGCTTGCCCGGCTACCCGGCGGGCCTCGAGCGCATCGTGCTCAAGTCGCTCGAGCGCGATCCCGAGAAGCGCTACGCAACCACCGAAGACATGGGGCGGGCGCTCGAAGGCTGGCTCGCGTCCGAACGTGCAATGGTCAGTGATTCGAAAATCGCTGAAGTGGTCGCCTCGTCGCTCGGCGAGCGCATGGCGAAGCGCCTGCAGAACGTCGAGGCTGCACTGGCCGTCATCAACGCACCTGCCGTGCCCGAGCCTGAGCCCGAGCGCCCGAACTTCGCCGAAACGCTGTCTGGCTCGGCGGCTAGCACGGATCCGGAGCCGCCCACCGGCGGGCGACGACCGCGAAAGGCGGTCTGGGCGAGCCTCGCAGCGCTCGCTGCGGTGCTGAGCCTCGGCGTCGCCCTGGCGGCGCGTCGTTCCGAGGGCGACGCGCCTCCGCCCGCGGCGACGGTGAGCACGGCGGCGTTGCCCCCTGCCGCGAGCGCCACGGCGCCGCCCACCCCCATCGAGCCGGGGGCCAACGTCGTCATCACCGTGCGCGCCGTGCCCGCCGAGGCCGCCGTTTTTCTCGACGACGGTCCAGCGCTGCCGAACCCGCACTACGTGACGGTGACCCCCGACTCTCGACCGCATCGCGTACGCGCGGCCGCCTCCGGCTATGCCGACAGTGTCCAGGAGGTCGCGTTCGATCGCAGCAAGGAAATCGTCGTGGTCCTGCGCGAGCAAACACCCGGCGTCCGCAAGCCGAGCGGCGCTCGCCCCGTCGCGGGAACGCCGACGGTCACGCCGTCGGCCACCCCCACCCGCAAGTTGGGCGAGCTCCCGCCCGTTACGAAGAAACCACCTCGGTCGTTGGATTCCGACAACCCGTTCGCGCAACCATGAATCGTCGCCCCCTTTGCCGCCGCCCCGCTCTCTTGTGTTGGCCTCTCGTCTTGGCGCTCGCGGCAGGTCCCGTGCTCGCGCAGGCTCCCGCCGCGCCAAGCAGCGGCAACGCAGGGATTCAGGCCCCGAGCGCCGTGGCGCAACCCGAAGCCCCCTCTGAGCCGGTCGCTGGGGGCGTTGCACCGCCCAGCGCACAGGCAGTGGAGGAAGCCGGTCAGCGTTATGACCGCGGGTTGAAGCTTTACGCGGAGGGCGACTACGCGCTGGCGGTGATCGAGTTCGAGCGCGCCTACGAGCTCGTGCCTGATTACCGCGTGCTGTACAACATCGGCCAGGTGCGCATTCAGCTCGCGAATTATGCGCGCGCTCGGCGTGCGCTGACGGAGTACCTCAAGGTGGGTGGCGAGCGCGTGCCTGCAGAGCGTCGCTCCGCGGTCGAGGTCGACCTCGAGATGCTCGCCGCGCGCACCGCCACGCTGCTCATCGAGACCAACGTCGTCGGCGCGGAAATCGTGGTCGATGACGCCATCGTCGGCACCAGCCCGATCTCCGAGCCGCTACTGCTCGACGCCGGCGAGCACCGGCTGAACGTGCGCAAATCAGGTTATTACGCGCGGTCCTCGCAATTGACCCTGGCAGGCCGCGACGCGCTCAGCACTCGCCTGGATCTGGAGAAGGTGCCCGAGGCCGGCTCTTCCCGCATCATCGTCGAGCGCCAGGCCGCGCCCCCGCCCTCCAATCGCGCGGCGTGGCTGTGGGGCACCTGGTCGGCCACGGGCGCGCTGGCGGTCGGTTCCGCCGTCACCGGGGGCCTCGGCATCAAGGCAGCCAACGAGCTGGAAGAGCTGCACAACAAGCCAGCAACGCGCAGCCAGCTCGACTCGTCGTCGCGCCGCGCTCGCACGCTGCTCACCGTCGCCGACGTGCTGGGCGGCCTCGCCATCGCGACCGGAGGCGTCGCGCTCTACCTCACGTTGTCCAGGGAGCCCACGGAAGCAGCTCCCGCGACCAAGGCGTCGCCGAAGAGCGCGCCGGCGCAGGTGAGCGTCGCCGTGCGACCTGGATGGGTGGGCTTCGAAGGCGTTTACTGAGCCAGGATGCGCCGCGGATCGCGCGCCGCGCGCCGTCGGTTGTCGGCGCGCGGCGCCTGAGCGGCCGAGCGTTCGCGGTGTGACCGCCGGACCGCCGAGGAAGCTAAACGGGAAGGCGGCGTCGCCGAAGTGCAGCGGCCAACATCAACAGCGAAAGGCCAGCGCTGAGCTCGGCACCCGCAACGCCGCCGCCCGCGACGGCAAACGCGCAGCTCGAGTCGCGCCGTGAGCCGCTGCCCGGGTCTTCCGGCTCAGGCTCGGGCTCCGGTCCAACGTCGCCTGTCGCTGCAGTGCCCTGGTTGCCCGCAGTGTTCCCGGTGCCGCCGTTCTGCGGCCCGCCCGAGCCTCCGCCCATGCCTCCAGCTCCGGCCCCTCCCGACGTCGGAGGCTCGGGCTCGATCACGGGCTCGCGACCGGCGAATTCCAAGCCTTTGCGCAGCAAGTCTTCGTACGCCGCAGTGACGACGTAGCCGTTACGCACGCTCGGCGAGGTGCACGCCGAGTGGCTCAGAGAATACGTGCCGACGAGAGCGCCGGTCTCCTGCGCGTAGGCCGGACCGCCGCTGTCCCCTTGGCAGCCGCCTTCAGGCGTCACGAACGTATTCGGCGCGGTCGTAGAGCTGCCTTTCACGCCGCCAAAGTCGCCCACGGCAGTCACTTTGACGTTGTCGCGCGTCTTCCGCACGCCAGAGGTTCCCGTCTCCGTGCCGCCGTAGCCCACCACGCGCACCCGCTCGCCGTAGCGCACATTGCGGCCGAAGCGTAAGGGCACGAACTTGCTCCCCAGCGCGGTGTCGAGCACCACGACGGCAATGTCGCTGCGACACACCTGAGTGGACCCTGAGCCGAATATCTTCATGCCGCGCGCGTCCGGCGTGTTGCCACTGGCCGCGCCAAAGTAGACTTCCACGTTTTGCGGCTCTAACGGCGCTCCGAGCTCACCCGCCCCTTCGCTGTGGGAGGTCAAGCTGCCATCGGGGGCGCAGCTGAATGTGCCCTCGTTCCTTCGATACGCGACACAATGCAGCGCCGTCACCAGCACGTCGGGGGCGATGAGCGTGCCCGAGCAGGAACCCACGGAGGTTGGCCGCCGCACAGTCAAGCGAACGACCTCATCCTCGGTCTCGTCGGAGGGCTCACCGTTGATGATGGCTGCGCGCGCGAGCCCCGTGAGAGTCGCATCCTCCGCGGAGCAACCAGCGAGCAGCACCGCGCTCAGCGGAAAGAGTTGCTTCAGAAGTCGGGATTGCACGGGAACTCCCCTTCGAGACCGGAAGTCGCGCGATTGTAGCGCAATACGTCGATGAAATAATCCGGCCTCGGAAGCGTGCGGCTCGGAAGGGCACACCACACGCTGCCCGGATCGGAGCGGGCTCCGTTGACATCGAAGTTGGGCGCGCCAAGCGTGCCGTTGAGCGTGAGGGTGTTGAATCTCGAGCTGCTCAGCAAGCCAAATGCCTGGGGCATGC
>DASQDA010000776.1:0-2078 GCA_035634435.1 Polyangiaceae bacterium | reverse complement strand
GGCACTGGGGCTGCGTCCCAGCGCCACCTGCAACACCACGCCCCAGTAGCGCGCGTCCGCCAGCCAGAAGCGACTCTCGTACGAGTCCATCGCCGTCGGCTCTTGCTCGATATAAGCGGCCCAGCCCGTTTCCGCGAGGCGGTACTCGGCGATCGCCTTCTCGATCAAAGCGCGCTGCTCACCCTCATCGTTCAGCTCGAGAGCCTTCTCGTAGTAGCCTCGCGCGAAGTTCGTGTGGTCGGCAGCCGCTCGTTTCAAGCCACCACGCACCAATTGCTCGGCCGTGGCGAGAGCCTCTGGATCTTCCCGATTTGCGTCCACCCAGGGCGTGGTTCCTACGTACTGCGATAGCCTGGTGCGCGCTTCCAGCGCCTTGGAGGAGTACTCCGAGCGCGCCGCCGAGCCTTCGGGTGCAAGGCGGGCGAGCTGGTCATACAGCTCGGCGACCTTGTTCTGCATGACGGGCGCGTCGCGATCCATCGGGAACTTTTGCAGGGTGAGCTCAAGCGTCGCGACGGCGTTCCCGTTCTGCGTGATCTCGATGAACTCCTGCGCCAGCGACTTGTAGATCTCGACTGTCCACTTCTTGTCCTGCGGAATCAGCGCCGGATCTTGCACGCGCTGGATGGCAATCGCCATCTTGCGCTCTGCCTCCAGCGGGTCCGTCTCGACGTCGAGCACGTCATTGCGCGGAATGTACGGGACGTTCGGCGGCGGCCCCTCGAAGTCGACGTAGGTCAACGACCCGGCGATGTAGGTGTACGCCTCGGCGCGGAAGTCCGCGCCGGGATCGCCGGTCTTCGCTTCCTGCTCGTCGGCGTAATAGAGCAACTTGACGAACCAATCGACGGCCGTGTGATAGCGCTGCTGCTTAAAGTAGGTCCAGGCGAGCTTGTAGAGCGACACGCCGTAGATGGGCGGGCGCTTGAACTCCATCGAGTGCTCGAAGGCGCTGACGGCTCGATTCAGGTTGAAAGGGCCGCCGCGCGGGTCGATCTGATCGAAGTGGAAGTTGCCGAGCTGCCACCAGATCTCAGCCACGTAACGCGGCTCTTCACCGGTCACCGTGTTCTGGGCCAAGGCCTCACAGCCTTCGTAAGGATTCACATACGTGGTCTCGTCGACCTCCGCTCCGGCTCCCCTGCGCGCCGGAGCGGCCCGCCCGCGGCCTCGTGCGGCGGCTTGGTCGAGCGGCAACGGGTGCCGGTTGTACCACTCAGTCCAGTATTTATCGTCGTGATCCTGGGTCAGCGGTTGCAACGCGAGCTTGCTCGGGTCGGTCCCGTCATCGGCCACGGTGTAGCGATTGCTGCACACGAGCGCTCGCCAGGCCTGTTGCCCCTCTTCGATGCGAGCGGCATCCGTGAGCGCGTGGCCCAGATAGTAGTGAACGGCCGCAACCTCTTCGTACTTTGGGTACTCCTTGATGAGGCGGCGGTAGAGCTGAATCGCAGGCTCCAAGCCCACCGCGATGTCGGAGTCCTGCTTTTCGCGTGAGCGCTCCTCGTAGAGCGCCGCCAGCCGGAACATCGCGTCGGGAGTTGCTTCGAGGTCCGCGTTGGTCCCGCTATAGCGCTGCACGAAACGCTCGAGGCGCGCGATGGCCTCATTGCGGGCCTCCTCGAGCCCCTGCCGCTCGATCTTGATCTCGCGATCCAGAGCGGAGAGCACACGGCGGCGCCGCTCTTCGTAATGGTGGCGCACGATCTGCGTCAGAGTGCGCCGGAAGTCCTTGGCGCCCTGCTCGTATTCGCGAGCTTCGCCCAGGAGCAGTTGATAGGCACGGAGCTGTTGCGCAGTAGGCCGCGGAGGCTTGGCAACCGACTGACGCAGCCTAGGCGCAGCCAAGCTGGGCGCGGTGCTCGGAGCGCCGACGCGCGGAGCCGGAGGCGGGGCGGTGGTGCCCGCCGTCCCGCCGGCACCAGCGCTCAAGGAGGTGGCGGTGGTTGGCAAGCTCGCCGAACCAGGAACCGTAGTGCGTCCGCCAGCGCCAGCGCCACCCGGAGCGCCGCCCGTGGAAGGCGCACCCGCTGCAGTGTTCGATCTGCCAGCACCGGCAGCGGTCGCGCCGCTGCCCG
>DASQDA010000775.1:0-2588 GCA_035634435.1 Polyangiaceae bacterium | reverse complement strand
GTTGAGCCCAATGGTGCCCCAGGACGTTGCTGTGTCGCTGGGAGCGAGGCGTCGATGAGCCTTTCCGCGGACGATTCTCGCGCCTCCACGCCGTCCGTGGAGGCGAAGGGTCTGGAGAGCGGGTCGGTGACCTCCGACAGTGCACCGATGAGCTCGCGTTCGACCGGTCGCATTCTAATCGTCGACGACAACGCTCACAACCTGACGGCGTTCTGCTCGATGCTCGAGCCCCTCGGCGCGCCCATCGTTACCGCCGACAGTGGCGAGGAGGCGCTGCGCTGGGTTCTGCGGGAAGAGCCCGCGCTCATCTTGCTCGACGTCCAGATGCCGGGGCTCGATGGCTATGAAACGGCTCGCCTGATTCGCAGCCGCGACCGCTCCCGGCACGTCCCCATCATCTTCCTCACGGCGCTGCATCGCGACGAGCGCTACATCGCAAGGGGCTATTCGGTCGGCGCGGTCGACTACATCGTTAAGCCCGTAGACCCGGACATCCTGCGCAGCAAGGTCGAAGTCTTCATCGACCTGTTTCGCAAACGAGCGATCATTCGCGATCAGGCCGAGCAGTTGCGGCGCGCCAGCGAGCAAAAGCTCGCCGACTACCAGCGCTGGAGCGAACAGCGGTACTCTTCGTTGGCGGACGCAGTGCCGGAGCTAGTCTGGACGACGGACGCGTCGGGAACGCTCTCCTATCGTAATCGGCGCTGGCAAGAGTGCGCGGGCAAGCAGGAGCTGGATCTGCAGTTTGCCGACGTGCTGCATCCACACGACCTGGCGGCGTTTCAAGCAAGCGCCGAGACAGCGCAGCACAACGCCCTCCCGTGGGAGCAGGAGCTGCGGTTTGGCAACGTGCATTCGGATCGATTCCGCTGGCATCTGGTGCGCGTCATACCGACGTTCGGTGCGTCGGGCGAGTTGAGCGGCTGGGTGGGGACCAGCACGGACATCGAAGCGCAAAAGCGCGCCCAGCAAGCGCTGGAGATGCTCGCCGAGCTGACGAGCCGTCTAGGTGAGCTTTCCGAGGGCGCGGGCGTCCTGGACGAAGTCGTTGCACTCGCACTTCCGGTGCTCGGCGATGCTGCGTTGCTGGACGTGCGCACCGACGATCTTCTCCCGCGGCGGGTCGCTGTGGCGCGGCCCGACACCCGTGTACCAAGACTGGACGATCCGCGACTCGACTTTGGCCCTTCGAGCGTGGCGTTCACACGCATGCGCGAGACCTTGCTGGACGTTCGCGCCGAGCTGAGCACTCCGGAAGGCAAGAACACGCGGCACGCTCGTCTCCTCGACGAGGTGGGCATCAGCGCCTACGTGTGCGTCCCCCTGATCGCCCGCGAGCGCGTCCTCGGTACGCTGACGTTTTTCACGGCGGGCTCCAAGCGAGTGTATTCCGACAACGACATTCGCCTAGTGGAAGACGTCGCTCGGCGCTTGGGAACGGCCATCGACAATCTGCACCTTTACCACGTTGCGGAGCGTGAACGCCGCAAGCTCGCCGAAGCGGGACGCGCCAAGGACGTGTTCCTGGCCACGCTTTCACACGAGCTCCGTACGCCGCTGAACGCCATCGTCGGCTGGACGCATCTGTTGAAGACGGGCGCCGTCCTGGCGGAGCAGTCGGAGCGCGCCATCGAAACCATCGACCGCAACTCCCGCACGTTGGCCAAGCTGGTCGGCGACCTGATCGACGTCTCTCGCATCGTGGCAGGCAGCATGCGTGTCGAAGAGACGCGGGTCGACCTGGGCGACCTCGTGCGCAGCGCCATCGAAGGGGCGCGCCCGAGCGCACAGACGGCCGGCGTAACGATGCACCACCAGCCCTGCAGCGAGCCACTGAAGGTGGTCGGCGACTTCACACGGTTGCAGCAGGTGCTCGACAACGTCCTGTCGAATGCGATCCGGTTTACACCCCGTGACGGACGCGTGGACGTTCGGCTCGCGCGCAGAGATCAACGCGCCGTGATTGAAGTACGCGACACGGGTCAGGGCATCTCGCCTGAGTTCTTGCCCTCCGTGTTCGAGCCCTTCCGCCAGGCGCGCCGGACCCACGAGCGGTCTCAGGAAGGGTTGGGGTTGGGGCTTGCGATCGTCAAGCACCTGGTCGAGCTGCACGGCGGGACCGTACGTGCAGAGAGCGAAGGCGCCGACCGCGGGACCACCATCACAATCGAGCTTCCGGTGGGGGCGCCCTCGAGCACGAGTGACTTTCCAGGCCCTGCGGAGCCGTACCCAGCGCCAGGTAACCAGAACGCTCCGAGTGAGACCGCGATTCTGAGCGGCACGCGCGTTGTCATCGTCGAAGACGATCCAGACGGTTGCGAGTTGCTCGAGACCGTGTTGCGCAGCTTCGGGGCGTCAGTGACGCTCTGTCGTACCGCTGGCGAAGCCTACGAAGCGGTCAGCCGCGAGCATCCGGACGTGCTGGTCTCCGACATCGGGTTGCCCGACGAGGACGGGCTCTCGTTGATGCGGCGCGTGCGTGCCACGGCCGGGCTAGCAGAGCTGCCAGCGGTTGCTTTGACGGCGTACGCGTCCAAGCGCGACGTGGCGCAAGCGTTGGCTGCAGGCTTCCATGCGCACGTCGCGAA
>DASQDA010000774.1:0-8857 GCA_035634435.1 Polyangiaceae bacterium | reverse complement strand
AGCGTCCGCGAAATGATGGAGTGGGTCGAGTACATGAGCTCTAACGAGCGCGCGCCGATGGCGGAGCTTCGCCGCCGCAACGGACGTGACGAGGCGTGGAAGCTGCCGTATTTCGGTGTTGGCAACGAGAGCTGGGGTTGTGGCGGCAACATGCGCCCCGAGTACTACGCGGACAATTACCGCCGTTACAACAGCTTCGTAAAAAACTACCGCGGTCAGCGGGTGAGGCGCATCGCGTGCGGCGCGAACGGCGCCGACTACGAGTGGACCGAAGTGTTGATGAAGCTCGCCTCCGCTCACATGGACGGGCTCAGTCTGCACTACTACACGGTGCCAACGGGCGACTGGAGCCGCAAGGGATCTGCGACTGACTTCGACGAAGCCGCGTGGCACGCCACCTTGCGGCGCACTCTCTTCATGGACGAGCTCATCACCCGCCACTCTGCCATCATGGATCGCTACGATCCCGACAAACGCGTGGACCTGGTGATCGATGAGTGGGGCACCTGGTACGACGTTGAACCGGGCACCAACCCGGGCTTCTTGCATCAGCAAAACACGCTTCGCGACGCTCTGGTCGCTGCCATCAACTTGAACATCTTCAACCAGCATTGCGAGCGGGTCAGGATGGCGAACCTTGCCCAGACGGTGAACGTGCTTCAAGCCGTGCTGCTCACGGACGGCCCGCAGCTCGTGCGGACACCGACCTACCACGTATTCGATATGTACAAGGTGCACCGCAATGCCAGCAGCGTCCGTTGTGAGCTGCGCGCACCGCTCTACGAGCTCGGTGGCCTGACGTTGCCCGTGATGCATGCGTCGGCGTCGTGCACCCCCGACGGTGTTACGCACGTTTCCCTGGTTAATCTCGACCCTTGGCGCACGGTCGAGCTCGATCTCGAGCCCTCCGTCGGCAACCTGAGCGGTCGCGTGCTTTCCTCCGAGAACATGAACGACCGCAATACGTTCGCGAACCCAAGCTGCGTTGAGCCATTGAGCTTTACGAGCTTCGCGCAGTCCGACGGCCGAGCATCGCTGCAGCTACCCCCCAAGTGCGTGGTGGTGCTGAAGCTAACGTGACGAGTCCCTGTTCCCTGGCGATGGACTACGTGGACGGCGAGAGCTCCGGCTCTCGGCGCAAGCGTCGGTGTGAACCGAGCAACAGCAGGCCGATACCGAGGGAGATGGCAATGTCGGCGGCGTTGAAGACGGGCCAGTGATGCAGGTGCAAGAAGTCGATGACGTACCCTCGCAGCAGCCGGTCCGTGAGGTTACCGATACCGCCTGCGAGCACCAGGCTGGCACCCGTGCGCTCCATGGCGCCGAGCTGGCGGAAGCGCAGCAACACGTAGGTCAGTAGCCCCGCGACGGCCAGGGCCTTCAGCACGAGCAGCAGCACCAACCTCGGCTCCGGCGCCAGCAACGAACCGAGGAGGCTGAACGCCGAATCGGTGTTCTCGATGTACCGGAGGTCGAACACCCCGGGCACCAGCTCGAGCGCGCGCCGGCCCTCGAGGTGCGTCTTGGCAAGGTGCTTCGTGCCGTGATCACAGCTGACCATGAACAGCACCAGGGCGATCGAAGCTGCTTTGCCCACGCGTTGCATTGCGTCGATCCTTGCCTGCAAGGCAACCGTCGTCAAGCGCCGGGCTGGCTCAGCAGCCATCGCTCGGTCCCCCCGCTGGCTGCAAGCGGGCAGAACGCGCGCACCCTGCGGGCTCTGCCAGCACATAGGCCTACGTCCGCCAGCAGCCGCGCAGAGCGCATGCCGGCGCAGCGTACGCGCCGAGTTTTCGGGAACCTTCGCCGCGAGCCGCTGTCAGTCTGCGCACGGCTCACGTTGACGTCAGGCCAGCACGGCTTGCACGGCACGTTCGTCAGCGGAGCTCGTTCTTCGGCGGTGTTCACGCCGAAGCTCCATCGCTGGGCCACACGCGCCCGAAAGGTTCACCATGGCTGACCAACACACCCTGCCCCTGCCCACGGAACGCGGTGAACGCGAGGGCTACGTCCTGACCCGAAGTGCCCCCGCCCTGCCCGCTGTCGAGGTCGAGCAAGGGGGCATCGCGACCTTGGAGGTAGTCGTGCGCTGGGGCGCCAATATCCTCCAGGTGACCCACCTCGCTGTGCCGTCGACCTTCAAGGTTGGCGAGAGCGCGGACTGCAACTTCACACTGCCAAGGCAGAAGCTGGGCTGTGACAGCGTCGAGCTGGTGCGCGTGCTTGGTGGGGTGCTCAGCCTTCACTTGCCTGCCGGCGCGCGCGGTCACCTCCAACTTCCCGGTGAGCCAGGCAGCGCTCTCCAGGGCTCCTGTGACATCGCCGCGCGACTGGGTGTCAGCGCCGAGCTGCAGCTGGCCGACTTCGTGTTTGCGATCGCCATCGTTCCGCTCGGCAAGCGCAACGGCGGCGGCGTGGGCGCGATCTGGGACGCACCGATGGCGACGTACTTCGGAGGCAGCTTCTTCGCACATGCGGCGCTGGTCGCCGCGCTGGCGGCTTTCATTCCCCCACTGGGGCTGACCGACGCAGAGGGCTCCGAGCGCGACCGCATCTACGCCATGCAGCAGTACCTGGACGCGGCCGCTGAACGCGAGACGAAGCAGCTGAGCGAAGCAGGGATGGGCGCCACGCGTTTCAGCGAAGCAGCCAGCCGCGCGCCCGCGGCAGCCGAAGCCGGGCAAACGGGCAAAGTCAGCGCGCCATCGCCACGAAGAAAATACGCGACGCAGGGTCCACACGAGCGTCCGGACAGGCTTGTCTCCCGCATTGCCGCCCTGCAAGAGGCTCGAAGCTTCGGTCTCGTGGGCCTGCTGAACGCGGGCATGGCAGGTGAAGCGAACGGGCCAAGCTCGCTCTTCGCAGGCGAGCGCTCGCTCGGCAGTGATCCGTCGACCGACGCCGGCAACCTGTGGGGTGATGAGCTCGGGGAAGCGTTCGGACACGGGGGGCTCACCGTGTCCGGCGTGGGTTACGGGGGCGGCGCCGATCGGAGTGGCGTTGGGCTGGGTGTCGGTGACATCGGCGGGCTCGGACGCGCCTCGCACACCCTTGACGGCGGCACCGGTGATGGCGTCGGACGGCTGCCTGGCAGCTACGCGCCGAAGCAACCGCGCGGCGTAAGGCTGGGCGACACGCTGGTTTCGGGGCGGCTCCCGAAAGAGGTGATCCAGCGCGTGGTACGGCAGAATCATGGTCGCTTCCGCTTCTGCTACGAGCAAGGGCTGACGCGTAACCCCAATCTGCAAGGACGTATCGAGGTGCGCTTCGTGATCGGGCGCGACGGCGCCGTGCAGAACGTCACCAGCGGCAGCGGCTCCGATGTGCCCGACGCCAGCGTGAAAAGCTGTCTGCTCGCAGCTTTCTATAACCTCAGCTTCCCTGCCCCCGAAGGAGGAATCGTGACGGTTGCTTACCCGCTCGTGCTCGCACCCGGCTGAGAGGGAGAAGCGACGAGCAGCGGGCCTGATCTTTCCCAGTTCGCTCCTGGGTAGGACCGGTCTAGAACACGGAGCCAACCTCAGCCGTGGAGCCCCGACCATGCCCGTTCCCCCTCGCTCCGCACGCCCGAGTCGACCTGATTCAGGCTCCTCGCTTGGCACGCCGTCAGCAGCGCAGCCACGGAAGCTGTCGCTGGCGGTGTGGGCCGTGACAGCGCTGGCTTTCATCGCCAGCTACGCGTTGCTGTGGTGTTACGTGCACGTGCGCGTCGACACGCAGCCGTGCCTCGTGCGACTCGACGACCCGCTGTTTGCGCTGATCCCGAAGGACCGGCGTTTTTTTCTGGTCTCCCATGAGCTGTATACGGGTCTCACGCTGGGCGCCTTGGCGCTGCTCGTGTGGTGGGCCTACCGCGGCAACCATTTCCCGCTGGTGCGCTTCGGGGCAGCGCTCAGCCTGCAGGGGCTCTTCCGGGCTGTGACCCTGCTGCTTCTGCCGCTGTGTCGTGTGAACATCCAACCCGGCACCGTCGTTCTCGATCACACTCCGCTGGTCGATCTTGGAATCGTTCGAATCCCGTGGCGCATGTGGGCGACCAACGACCTCTTCTTCTCGGGCCACGTCGGAGAGTTCTTGTTGCTCACCTGGGCAATGCGCGGCGCACCGCGACCGATCATCGGCGTGCTGGTGGTGTTTCAAGTCGTGCAAGCGTACGCGTTGATCGCCACGCGCGGTCACTACACGATTGATCTGCTGGTGGCCGTGCCCTTTGCGTTCATGGCCGATCGGATCGCGGTGGCCTGGCTCGGCAAGCGTCGTCAGTCGCCACGCGCGGTTGACGCGGCAGTGACGGCGTGAGACGCTGCGAGCGGCGTAACAGGGGGGTTCCTGTGACGCAACGCATCTAATCGAGGTTGTCACATGTCCCTACGCTCTTCGCGTGTCCCTTGCGCTCCACGTCGTGGAAGTTTCGTACTGGCCCTGACTTCCGTCCTGTGCTGGGCGGCGGCTTGTAGCGACTCAGATGACGTGGGTCCGTTTCCCTCCCAAGGTGGCGCCCAGGACGGCGGCGAAGGGGGCACGGATGCCGGAGGCACCGGCGGTACCCAAACACCAGTGGAGGCAGGCGCTGACGGGAGCCCTGAGACAGCCGGCAGCGGAGGCGCAGGCGGTACCCCCCTTACGCCCCAGGCCGGTGCCGCTGGTTCCCCGGTCGATCCTGTCGGCGAGGGCGGACTCGGCGGTTTCGCGGGCGGTCCCGAAGGCGCGGGCGGGGGCGGAGTGAGCGGTGAGGGTGGCGTCGGCGGTAGCGGCGTGGCTGGCATCGGTGAGATTCCCGACGTCGATCCCCCCGCCTCGACCTGCATCGGTGTCGGCGGCGTGGGTGGTGCTGACTTAGGGGCAGCCGGAGCGGGCGGCGCCGACGGCATCGAGTGGACCGCCTACAACCGCGAGGTGATCGGTCGTAACGTAATTCCCGTAGCAATCAACAACCGCAGACAGGTCCTCGCTCAGGTCGCCGCTGGTCTCGGGCACGCCACGTGTAGCGCCTACCTTGTCGAAGCGGAGGGAGCTCGCCCGATCTCGCTGCCGGGTGGTGGGTGCGTCCGAGCCGTGGACATCAACGATCGCGGCGTCGTCGCGGGACACGTGGGTTCCTTGTTTGGCGGCAACATCGACTTTCCCGTGCCGTTCCTCTGGGCCGAGGGAGTGAGCAGCAGCCTGGCCGGCGTCTCGAGCGGGTTTGTCATCGCCATCAACAACGCCAATCAAGTCCTCCTTGGCCAAGCCGACGGCAGCACGCTGCTGTGGAGCCCGAGCGGCATTGTGCCACTCGTCGCGGAAGGCGAGCCGTTGCGAGCCACAGCGCTAAACAACGCCGGACAGGTGCTGGGCACGGGAGGCACGCCGACGCGTTGGCTGCTCTGGAGCTCGGGGGCTACAGAGGACGTCCCGCTTTCGAACGTGCATGCAATGAACGACGTCGGACAAGTCGTCGGAACGCGGGACGAAGTGCTCGGAGTCCTGCAGGGAGACACGTTCACCCCCCTTCGGCTCACGCACCACCATCATGGTGTACATGTCAACGCGATCAACAAGCGGGGGACGATGGTGGGTTACTACGACATCCTGGCCGGATACGCGCGCTCGCCTTTCGTGTACGTCGACCGATCCCTCCAGCCTCTGTGGCCGGAGCGGGATGGATGGGCAGAGGACATCAATGATGAGGGAGACATCGTCGGCCAGAGAGAGGAGTACTACAGGCGATCGTTTGGTCCACGACTGGTCTCGACGCTGGTGCGGAGCGAGGGCGTCATCTGGACCACTGACTGCTTCAGCGACATGTGCTGCTTGTGACGGCTGCACGTGCCTGAACTGCAGCATGCAGACAATGTAGGTCCAGCCAGCACCGCCGGGCATTAGCTTCCCCGCGGCGGCAAGGTTGAGCGAAAAGCCCGGGTTTGGCGTCGCGCTCCCCGAAGCCCAGCGGTTTTCCGGGGCACGCAAAGCCAGCTACACTGCTTCGCTCCAATGCAAGAAGAGCGCGGCATGGCCGCACCGCCGAACGAGTCGGAAGCAGACGTCGCGCCGCCCTCGCGGGTCATCCCCGAGCTGCCCCCCGACAGCTACCGACTCGCTCTCGAGAGCGTGCTCGACTACGCGATCTACATGCTCGACCTTGCGGGCAACGTGGCGACGTGGAGCTCGGGCGCCCGAAACATCAAGGGATATACGGCGGACGAGATCGTCGGCAGGCATTTCTCGCGCTTCTTCACCCCGGAAGATCTCGAAGCTGGGCGGCCCGCGCGCGAGCTGCAAACGGCCGCGGCCGAGGGACGCTTCGAGGAGGAAGGGTGGCGCGTTCGAAAAGATGGCTCGCGCTTCTGGGCCAATATCGTGCTCACCCCGCTGCGCGACGCAGACGCGGCAGTGATCGGATTCGTTAAGGTAACGCGCGATCTGACCGCCAGACGGGCCGCCGAGCAGATCGCCCACGAGCTCATCCGCGAGCAGACGGCTCGCGCGGTGGCCCAGCAGGCGGAGGCGCAGCTCTTGCAGGAGCGCGAACGCTACAAGGCCCTCTCGCGTCGTCTCGAGCTGATCTTGGAGGGGGTGGCCGAGGGCATCACGGTTCAAGACCGCACAGGACAGGTCACCTTCGGCAATACGGCGGCAGCACGCATGTGCGGCTTCGAGAGTCGGCAGGCGTTCTTGTCGGCCACTCCCCGCGAGATCGTGAGCCGCTTCGATCTGCTGGATGAGGAAGGCAGGCCGTTCCCGCTCGAAGCCCTGCCGGGTCGGCGCGTGCTTGCAGGGGCTGACTCGGCGGTAGCAACCATGCGAGTGCGCGAACGAGCCTCGCAGCGCGAGTGGTGGTCGTCCGTGCACGCAACGGGCGTGCTCGATGCTGCGGGCAACGTCGAGCTCGCGATCAATATCTGGCATGATGTCAGCGCCGAACGCCAGCGGGAGGAGCGCGAAAGATACGTCGCTCGAGCGACCGCTACGCTGTCGGCCTCGCTCGACTACGAGTCGCGTCTGTCCGCGCTCGCCGCGCTGCTCGTTCCGGGGCTCGCTGACTGGTGCTCGATCCATCTGCTGGAGGGCGACGAGCTCAAGAACGTCGCCGTGGCTCACGTCGACCCGGCAAAGGTTGCGCTGGCACAAGAATACCAGCAGCGATATCCGCCGGACCCACGCCGCCCGTACGGCGTCTGGAACGTGCTGCGCAGCGGAGCGTCCGAGCTGTATGAGACCATCTCCGACGAGCTGCTGGCCCGCGGAGCCGACGACCCCGTGCACCTCCAATTTCTGCGCGACGTTGGCATGAAGTCGGTCCTACTAGCGCCGATCCGCATCGGAGAGCGTGTCACCGGCACGCTCTCCTTGATCGCCGCCGAGTCGGGCCGCAGATATGCCCAGGACGACGTCACGCTCGCCGAAGAGCTCGGGCGTCGCGCAGGCGTCGCCATCGAGAACGCGAAGCTCTATGCGGCCGAGAGGAAGACACGCGCGCAGCTCGAGCTTCTCGCGCGAGCGGGCGAAGCCTTCTCCGGGGCGTTCGAGTATCAGGAGACGCTACTCAAGGTAGTCGAAATAACCCTGCCTTCTCTCGGGGATTTCACCTTCTTCGACGTCGCCGAAGGCGCCGGAGTGCGCCGGGTCGCCGCGGCTCACGAGGACGACGAAGTCGATCAGCTGATCAAGCAAACCAGCTGGGTACGTTCCGAGCGCCAGGACAAGAACCTGTGTGCGCTCTCCAGCGGCACCTCTGGCTTTCACCCCCGCATCGACGACGCGTGGATGCAGGACGTAGCGAGCAGCCCGGAGCACCTCGAGCTACTTCGTCGGCTACAGCTTCGTTCGATGCTCACGGTGCCACTGCGCGCCCGCGGGGAAGTTCTTGGGTCACTGACCCTCTGCTTCGGCAAGTCAGGGCGGCATCACACAACGGAAGACTTGAGCCTGGCGGAGGAGTTGGCGCGTCGAGCAGCCCTGGCGCTGGTGCAGGTTCGTCTCTACGCGAGCGCTCAAAGCGCGGCCCAGCAGGCCGCGGAAGCAGCGCAGCGCGCCGAAGAGGCCAATCGCATCAAGGACGAGTTCTTGGCGACGGTCTCGCACGAGCTCCGCACCCCGTTGAACGCCATCGTCGGTTGGTCTTCGCTGCTCCGTGCGCGCAGCAACGATCCGGCCATTTCCAAGGGTATCGACGTCATCTACCGCAACGCGCAAGCCCAGGGGAAGCTCATCGAAGACATCCTGGACGTCTCGCGCATCATCACGGGAAAGCTGCGCCTCGATCTAAAACCGGCCGATCTAGTGATAATCGTGCGCGACGCGATCGAGGTGGTTCGGCCGTCCGCGGCGGCCAAGCGGATCACGCTCGTGTTCACGCCGGCCACGAGCGCCTGCCTGGGCGTGGTCGATCCCGAGCGCTTGCAGCAAGTCGTCTGGAATTTACTGTCCAACGCGGTGAAGTTCACCGAGCCGGACGGAAGCATCAGCGTCTCGCTCCGGCACGAGAGCTCCAGTGTCGTCATCTGCGTGAGCGACACCGGCAAGGGCATCGAGCCCGACTTTCTGCCGTACGTCTTCGATCGTTTCAAGCAGGCCGACAGCTCGACGACCCGCCGCTTTGGCGGGCTGGGGCTCGGGCTTTCCATCGTGCGTCACATTGCCGAGCTGCACGGCGGCCATGCGCGTGCTGCGAGCGCTGGGCTCGGCAAGGGTGCGTCCTTCGAGGTGGTCTTGCCGGTGCGCGCGATGGTGCCGCTGGCCGAAAAGGTGGCCCGCACGCTGTCGCTACGCCCGGACGCACAGGAGCGAGCTCCGGGCGCCAGCCTGGCGGCGCTCCGGGTCTTGGTCGTCGACGACGAGCCCGATGCGCGTGATCTGCTGCAGACGGTGCTCCAGG
>DASQDA010000773.1:0-1774 GCA_035634435.1 Polyangiaceae bacterium | reverse complement strand
CTGCGCAGGTGAGCGCGCTCAGCGCAACGCGGGCGCGAGCGCCAGGCGGCTCGTTCATCTGGCCGTAGATGAGGGCCGTCTTCGACAGCACGCTCGCCCCCGACTCGAGCTTCGACTCGCCCATCTCCTGGTACAGGTCGTTACCCTCTCGGGTGCGCTCGCAAACACCGGCGAAGCAGCTCACGCCGCCGTGTGCCTTGGCCACATTGTTGATGAGCTCGAGGATGAGCACCGTCTTGCCGACACCGGCACCGCCGAACAGGCCGATCTTGCCGCCCTTTCGGTAGGGGGCGAGCAAGTCGAGCACCTTGATGCCCGTCTCGAACACCTCCACCTTGCTGCTCTGGTCGACGAACGCGGGTGCCGCGCGGTGGATGGGCAACCGCAGCTTCGCGTTGACGGGGCCCTGCTCGTCCACGGGCTGACCGACGACGTTGAGGATGCGGCCAAGGGTTTCCGGACCCACCGGCATCATGATAGGGCCGCCGGTGTCCGTCACCTCCGAGCCGCGAACCAGGCCGTCCGTCGAATCCATCGCGATGGCACGGACGACGGATTCACCCAGGTGCTGGGCGACCTCGAGCACGAGGTTCTCCCTCTGACTGCTGATCGAAGGATTGCTGAGGGTCAGAGCGTTGAGGATTCGGGGGAGCTTGCCGGGCGGGAACTCGACGTCGACCACGGGTCCGATGACCTGGGTAATCTTGCCCTTGGTGCCGTTCATGCTCATTTTCTCTGCGTCCTCGTGGGGTAAGCGGGATAGTGACCGCGGGCGCGTTTACCACGAGAGCTGGAGGCTGCCAACGACCAAGGAGAAACGAAGAGGCTCCTGCCGCAGCCGCTGCGCTGCCACGCGGCCCTCGCCAACATGCCCTCGCCAGCGGGCGCCCGAGGGTGATTCTGCCCTTGCTGGACTGACTCTCCGACATCAGCCCTTGGCTCGGGGAGCATCGAACAGGCGCAGCTGGCCGCCGCGATCGGTGGGGCGCCGGAAGGTGCCAATGGCGTGCCGTGGAAAGCCTGTGAAGCCCAGGCGCCGAACCGAAGTGGTGAACAGCTCCTGCAGCGTGGCGGCGTACTGCCCCCGACCTTGCATGCGCGAGAAGAAAGCCGGATCGTTCAACTTTCCGTCGCGCATCTCGCGCGTGCGTTTCAACACCTTATCGGCAGCGAGTGGCAACTCCGTTCGCAGCCGGGCTTCGAAGACCTCGGCGACGCTGCCGGGCAGCCTCAATGGGACGGTGACTGCCGAGCAGGCCCCAGCTGCGCGCGCGGCCTCCAGAATAGGCACCATGTCCCGATCGGCAAGCCCCGCGATAAGCGGAGCGACGTGCACGACCACCGGAATCCCCGCAGCACTCAGGCGCCGAATGGTTTCAATGCGGCGTTGGGGTGTGGGCACGAGAGGCTCGATACTGCGAGCGGCCGCTGCGTTCCAGAACGGGATGGACACAGAAACGCTGACCGAAGCCCGCGTTGCGAGTTGAGTCAGCACGTCGAGGTCGCGCTCGACCAGCGCGCTTTTGGTGATGATGTGAACGGGGTTTCGGTACTCTGCGCATACCTGGAGGCAGCGCCGGGTTAGCTCGAAGCGGGCCTCGACCGGTTGATAGCAGTCGGTGTTGCCGCTCATGACGAGCAGCTCGCCGACCCACGCACGCCCTTCGAACGCCTTTCGTAACAGCTCGGGCGCGCGCGGCTTCACGACGATGCGTCGCTCGAAATCCGCTCCGGCGCCGAACCCCAGGTACTCGTGCGAGGGACGCGCGTAGCA
>DASQDA010000772.1:0-6023 GCA_035634435.1 Polyangiaceae bacterium | reverse complement strand
AAGCAGGCACGGGTGCCCTTGCGCGTTCACTGCGAACCCAGGTCCGCACGAGCCCCACCGAGCTCACGCGCGTCCTTCGGGCTGCCGCGCTGCGACGCATCCGCGGGTTGGTGAGCGCTGCTCGTCGCGCGGGTTACCTGGAAGCAGGTGCCACGGCGGTCGAGCACGCGGTGCAAGGTGGCCGCGTAGCGCTCGTGCTCGTCGCGACGGACGCGCGAGCTTCAGCAGAGCTGCCCTGGGTGGCTCCGCTGATCGCGGAAGACAGAGCTCGGGCGCTTGCCACCAAGGCCGAGCTCGGTGCATGGGTCTCACGCTCGGACACGGCGCTGCTGGCGATCACGGAAGCTCGCCTGGCGCACGAGGTTCGCAAGGCAATTGACTGGACGCTGCTCCCGGAGCCGAACGCTACTGTGAGTGGGACGCGACGGACCGTTTCAACGGAGGCTGTATGACCATCAAGATGCGTGTCTACGAAGTAGCCCGCGATCTCGGGATCGAGAATAAAGCGCTGGTTGCGCTGCTGCAGTCCGTTGGGGTCACGGATGCGAAGAACCACATGAGCGCCATCGCGCCCGAAGCCATCGAACGCGTAAAGCGGCATTTGGAAAAACAAAAATCTCAAACCATCGTCGAGGAGCGCATCCGCCCGACCGTCGTGAAGCGTCGCGCCGTCGAACGGCAACAGCCCTCTTCCCCGACCAACTCGCGCCCGGCGCCCCCCGCCGAGCCAGGGTTCGACGACGGTCCGCGGAGCGCGCGCCCTTCGGCTCCGGTCGCTCGCCCCTCGACGCGACCCTCCTCATCGGTTCAGCCGCCGTCGGCCCCGCCGGTCGTACGCTCCGCGCGGCCTCAAGAGGCGGCCGCTCCTCCGTCCAGTGCGCCCGCGCCGTCAGCGCCCGTGTCCCGGCCTGCGCCGGTGGCTGCCGAGACGCAGCCGTCCCGCTCGGCAGACGCTGCCGTTGCCAAGCCGGCGCCGAGTCCGGTTGCCGAGGCGCCGGCGCGACCTGCTGCTCCACCCGTCACGACCCCGACTGCCCCCGCTGCCGAGGCTCCGCCAGCTCCGGTCGTGCAGAGCCCCGCTGTCAGCAGTGCCCCTGCGCCGGCGCCCGTAGCGGCCGCGCCCGTAGCGCCGCCGCGCGCCCCGGAAGCACCCGCCGCAGAGCAGCCGCCGCCAGCAGCTCCTCCTCCTCCTTTCGTCCCGCAGGAAGTGCGCCCTGCGCCTACGGCAGCGCCCGCTGCGGTGCCATTGGCTGCCGCTGCGCCCGAAGCGCCGGTCTCGGCTCCGGCGCCGCGAACCGCTCCGGCCGCAACCCCAGCGGCCGCTTCCGCGGGTGCGGGTGCGGGTGTCAGCGCCGTTGGCGTCACCCCCCCCCGTCCGCCCGCAAAGACCGGGATCGACGTGTGGGAAGGTCGGCCTGGCGTGCCCATGCCCCAGGTGCAGCGCGCGCCGACGCCGCGACGCGTCCAGTACGACCCGAAAGCAGGCGCACTCCGCGGTCGACCCGGTCAGCAGCCCGCTCCCGGAATGATGGGCGGCCGCATGCCGCACCGTGGCGGGCCCATGCGTCCCGGCCAGCGCGGCCCGTATGGCTCGACCATGTCGAAGGGCCCTCGCCTTGCTGGGCCGCCCACGACGCTGGAGCGCTCCGCGCACAAAAAGAAGGTTCGCATCGAGGAGTCGATCGGGCTGCAGGGCCTCGCCGGCAAGATCGGTGTCAAGGCCACCGAAGTGCTGATGAAGCTCATGCGCCTCGGCATGACGGGCGTGAACATCAACACCACGCTGGACGCCGAAACGGCCAAGATCGTCGCCAACGAGTTCGGTTGGGAGGTCGAGGACGTGGCGGTCAGCGAGGCGGCTCAGCTCGTGGCTGCTCAGGGAACCGCGACGGTCGTCACCCCCGAAGAGCGGGGTCTACGTCCAGCCGTCGTGACCGTGATGGGCCACGTCGATCACGGCAAGACCAGCTTGCTCGACCAGATCCGCAAGTCCAACGTCGCAAGCGGCGAGGCGGGTGGCATCACCCAGCACATCGGCGCTTACTCGGTGGAGACCTCGCACGGTCCGGTGACGTTCCTCGATACGCCGGGCCACGAAGCGTTCACCGCCATGCGTATGCGCGGCGCTCAGGCGACCGACATCGTCATCCTGGGGGTCGCCGCCGACGATGGCGTGATGCCGCAGACACGTGAAGCGGTGAACCACGCCAAAGCAGCCAAGGTGCCAATCGTGGTGGCCGTCAACAAGATGGACAAGCCCGGTGCGGATCCGGACCGCGTCAAGCGGCAGCTCAGCGAGCTCGGCTTGGTCGCCGAAGAGTGGGGTGGTGACACCCTTTTCTGCAACGTCTCGGCGCTCACACGTGCCGGCGTCGACAACCTGCTCGACCAGGTGGCGTTGCAGGCCGAGGTGATGGAGCTGCGGGCGAACCCGAACAAGCTGGGCACCGGTCTGGTGATCGAAGCCGAGCTCGATCGCGGTCGCGGTCCCGTGGCCAGCATCCTGGTGACGGACGGAACCCTCAACCGCGGCGACGTCATTCTGGCGGGCGCGGCGTATGGTAAAATCCGCGCGATGATCGATTCGCAGGGACGTCAGGTTGCCAGCGCCGGTCCCTCGACGCCCGTCTCGATCATCGGCCTCAGCGACGTGCCGTCGGCCGGTGATCCCGTGCACGTGCTCAAGGACGCCAAGAAGGCCCAGGAGATCGCCGAAAGTCGCAAGACCAAGGAGAAGCGCAGCCTGGTGCCCTCGAGCGGCGCTCGCGCCATGACCCTGGAAGACCTCGCGAAGGCGATGTCGGACACCGAGCAGCTCGAGCTCAAGCTGATCATCAAGGCGGACGTTCAAGGCTCCGTCGAGGCCGTGAGCGACGCGCTGGTGCGGCTCTCGACCGAGAAGGTGAAGGTCAGCGTCGTTCACTCCGCAGCTGGCGCCATCACCGAAGGCGACGTCAACCTGGCCGTCGCGGCCGGGGCGATCATCATCGGCTTCAACGTGCGGCCCGCCGGCAAGGCAGCTGCACTGGCGCAGAAGGAAAACATCCAGATTCGCCCCTACAACATCATCTACAACGTTGTGGATGAGGTGAAGGCAGCGATGGAAGGCTTGCTGGCGCCCACCCTGGTCGAGAAGCTCATCGGCAAAGCCGAAGTACGCCAGGTGTTCAAGATCACCAAGGCGGGTGCGGTCGCCGGTTGCATGGTCACCGATGGCTCCATCAAGCGCTCCGCTGGCGTCCGGGTGCTCCGCGACGGCGCGGTGGTCTGGGCGGGCAAGCTGTCGGGTCTGAAGCGCTTCAAGGACGACGTCCGCGAGGTGAAGGAAGGCTTCGACTGCGGCATGGTGTTCGACGGCTTCGGCGACTTCAAGGAAGGCGACGTCGTCGAGGCGTTCGAGCACGAAGAGGTTCGTCAGACGCTGTAAAGCGGCGGCAGTTCCGTGCTCCGGCGTTCGCAGACTCCCCAATGTTCGTCGGTGTTTTGCGCCTCGTGCTGTCGGTTCCGGGTGCACGTTCACTCAAGGACCGGCGGCGCGTGGTGCATGCGCTGCGCGATCGTATTCGCGCGCGCTTGAGCGCCTCCATCGCGGAGGTGGGCAACCTCGAGCTCTACCAGGTGGCGACGCTGGGGGTCTGCGTGGTCTCGCGCAGCTCACGGCGCTGCTCGGAGCTGATGAGCGAGGTGGTGAGCTTGGCGCAGAATCAACGCGAGGCGCTGGTGAGCGACATCGCGACGGAAATCGTGGCATTCGGCGCCGGTGGCTCGGCCATTCGCGGCGGTATCGAGCAAACCCTGGATCGCGACGCCGATCTGGCTGAAGACGAGGACGAATCATGACAGGCGATGCGCGGCGTCCTCTGCGAGTTGCAGAGATCATCAGAGCTGAGTTCACGACAGCCGTGCTGAAGCGGCTGGACGACCCTCGCATGGCGGCGCTGGTTGTCACGCGCGTTCACGTCTCCGACGATCTCTCGGTCATCGACATTGCCGTGCGCTTCATGGGGGCGGAGGCGGCAGCGGACCGTCAGAAGCTCTTCAGCCGACTGCGGCGCGCCATGCCGCGTCTGACGCGCGCCATCTTGCCGCGTCTGGAGCTGCGCCGCGCCCCAGAGCTTCGTCTTCACTACGACGAAGGCCAAGACGCCGCGCGCCGCGTCGACGAGCTACTCGACGAAATTTCACGCGACCCAAAGTCCGAGTAGGGCCAGCGCTGGTGTGCGACAGCGTCGTACCAGTGAGTACAACGGTGCTGCCCGCGCGGCGGCAGTGGTGACGATGTGTGGCTTGCAGCGGAACAAAGGCGACTCAGCGCCAAGCCCGCGCCGGCGAGAACCGTCACCATAACTTGAGCAAACGCTAGCTGGAACACTCGCGCGGTCCGCCCTGTCGACCCTCGATAGCTGCTGTGTGCTTCATTGCGAAGTGTCGTGCTAGCTTCGACTGCGTAGGTCGAGGGAGCTTGACGGAGCACTGCGAAGAACAGCAGCAGGCCGTGTATCGCGACGTGCAGTGCGTCGTGCTGCGGACATTGGTCAGCGCCAACAGCGTGGCGGAAGCCGCGCCTCTCCTTCTTGAAAGTGTCGCGGCTGCCCTTGCCTGGGACGCCGCCGTGTTGTGGGTTGCCCGCGACGGGAGCCTGCTTCCGGTTGCTCGTTGGCCCCAGGCTGTGGAAGGCCAGCTTGGGGCGTCCGGCTCCAGCCCAGCCGCCGCTGCGGAGGGGGTCGTGGGGCGTGTAGCGTCAACGCGCGCGGAAACCTTCGTGTCCGAGCTGACGGGCCTCACCTGTGAGCATGCTGGAGCGACCGCTCGCGCCGGCTTCCGGATCGGATGCTGGCTTCCGCTATCCTCCGCGCAGGGGGTCGTGGGTGTGCTGGAGTTGCTGCGCGCCACGAATACGCGCCCGAGCCGAACACACGTTGCTGCACTGCAGGAGCTCGCCGCCGACCTGGCGCGCTTCGTGCGTCGCGTTCACGTGCTGGAGCTTCAGCAGGAGTCCGACATCGTGCTGCAACGGGCCACTTCAGAGGCGCTACAAGAGCACAATCGCCAGCTCAGTGGGATGATTGCCGCACGAGCCGATGAGCTCTCTGCCGCACGCCGCGCCGCGCGCGAGACGGCTAGCGCTCTCGAGGATTCGCAGGTTCAGCTCAGGCGGCTGACCGCGCGGCTGCAGCAAATCCGCGATGACGAGCGGCGCCAGCTCGCGCGGGAGATTCATGACGAGCTCGGCCAGGAGCTCACTGGGTTGAAGATGGACGCTGGATGGGCGCTGCGGCGTCTGGGCGAACAACGGCTGGAAAAGCCCGGACTCGCGGCGGTCGAGCGTCTGACTGCCCTGCTCGGTCACATCGACGGTTCCATCGCCAAGGTGCGCCGCATCGCCACCGAGCTTCGCCCGGGCGTGCTGGACGATTTGGGCTTGTTCGCCGCACTGGAGTGGCATGTGCGTGAGTTCGGCGCTCGCGCAGGGCTGTCGGTCCGCTTCGCGGCGACCGGTGACAGCGCCTGTGTCGATCGGGAGCACGCAACCGCCGTGTTCCGTGTTGCGCAGGAGCTTCTCACCAACGTCGCGCGCCACGCGCTTGCCGACACCGTGACGGTCAGCACGGAGATCTCTGGTCGAGCGGTGTTGCTGAGCGTAGTCGACAACGGCAGGGGCATCACCCGCGCCGAGGTGGCCAACTCGCGTTCCCTGGGGCTGGCCGGCGTGCGAGAACGTGTGCTCGCGCTGGGCGGGCACTTCGATATCTTCGGGCAACCCGGGATCGGAACGACAGCACGGGCGGAGGTACCCTTGAAGAAGCTCCGAGAAAGCAGCAATCCGTGAACATCTTGCTGGCCGATGACCATGCCGTGGTTCGTCGCGGAATACGCGAGCTCTTGTCCGAGCAATATCCGCAGGCGGAGTTCACGGAAGCAGCCAACGGTCGCGATGCCCTCGTGCAATCCAGGGCGAGGGAGTGGGACCTGATCGTGCTCGACATCTCGATGCCCGAGAAGACGGGGCTCGAGGCCCTGGC
>DASQDA010000771.1:0-9772 GCA_035634435.1 Polyangiaceae bacterium | reverse complement strand
CTGCTCCTCGTGCTTGGCGAGCGCGGCGCGCAGCTCTTTGATCTGGAACTCGAGATCGTCGACCTCGCTGCGGAAGCGGGTAAGCTCGGCCTCGCCCTGAGTTACCTGGCGCTGCAGCGCGAGCCATTCGTCAGCATGGTCGGCGGCGCTGCGATAAGCCGCGCCGAGCTCCGGGAAGGGGGCGTGAAAGCCGCTGCGGCCTTCCCACAGTAGAATATCCGGGAGCGTGCTCTTCAAGCGCTCGCGCGGTCGATCCGCCTCCTCCTTCAGGTGCTCGCAACGCGTAACGGCCAGCTTGAGCTCATCACGCGCCCTGCTTGCATCGACGCCGAGCGCGTCGACCGCGTGACCGAAGCGCTGGCGCAAATCGCGACCTTTTGCCTCCGTTGTCTCGAGTGCCCGTTGCTCTTCGATTGCGCGCGAGCGAAGCTCGCCAATCTCTTGCACGAGACGCTTCACTTCCGACAGCACGTCGCCCAGGCGCGGCTCGCCGCGCGGGAATGCGGTCTGCAGCATGCGCTCGAACAGCAGGGTTCGCTCGACCCACTGGTCGATGGCCAGCGGCGGCAGCGTCTTTGCGGGCCCGCGCGACGCTTCCCCACCGACCGTCACCTCGCGCGGCAGCCTGAGCTGGAGCGCCGAGGCGATGTCGATGAGATCCGAGTGCACCCGGTGCGCATCCACCGGTCGGGCTTTGGGTTCCTTCTCCAGGAGCTCCATGACCAGCTTCTCGAGCAAGGGGGGTACGTCGGGGACCCGCGTGCGCAGGGGGGCGGGTAGCTCCTTCATGTGCTTGATGAAGAAGGTGGCAATGTCGGGCGCCTCGAACGGGAGCTGCCCTGAAAGCATCTCGTAGAGAATGACGCCGAGCGCGTAGAGGTCGGCGCTGGGGCCCGCGTCAATCGAGGTGATGCGCTCGGGCGCCATGTACTGCGGGGTCCCGAAGATCTCGCCGGCCCCCGTGAGCCGCGAGTCTTGCATCGAGCGCGCGATACCAAAGTCGAGGATCTTCACCAGCTCGGACTCCACGCTAGCCGTGGCGAGAAACAGATTCTCGGGCTTCAAGTCGCGATGAATCACCTCGAGATCGTGGGCGCGCGCGAGCCCACGGGCAATTTGCACGGCAATGTGGATGGTGCGCTCCGCGCCAATGGGACCGCGAGCCACCAGCTCGGCGACAGTCTCGCCCTGCAGCAGCTCCATGACCAGATAGAGACAGCCGTCTGGCATCTCTCCCTGATCGAAGATTTCGATGATGTTCGGGTGTGCCAGCTTTTGTGCCGCCTTAGCCTCGCGTCGAAAGCGCTCGCGCACCACCTCGTTCTTCGCGAAGCCCGCGTTCATCACCTTGATGGCGCACGGACGGTCCACCAGGCGATGCTGCGCGGCGTATACCGTCGCCATACCGCCTTCCCCGATGACATCGCCCAGCACGTAGCGCCCGGCTACCGTCGTTCCGATCAGCGGGTCCTGGATGATCTCCAGTGCGCCGCCGCAGAGAAAGCACACGGAGCTGTCGTTCGGGTACTTGAGCTTGCAGTGCCCGCACGCTTTCATCCCGCACGGAGCTTTGCCGAGGCGCCGCGGGGATTCCAGGTCTAAGTCGTGCGGAACGCGCTTTGCAGCCACTCGTGTAGGGGAGGGTGCGCGGCGTCCGAAGCTCGGCCCGCTCGTACCCGCTCGTGGGTGTGCTAAACACGCGAGCTTGGCGCAACGTCGAGATCCCCTTCGCATCGAGGTGCCCCAGCAGGACAACGTGCGGCTTGGCCGCGTGGGCGCCATCGCAATCGTTGGCTTCGGAATCGGGATACTGTGGCCGCACCTTGCGGGTGTTCGCCTGGTCCCCAGCGTTCCGGGCGAGAAGACCGAGGCTGTTTCGAATGCGCAGCTCAGCGGGGCGCCAGCCGACCCTGGGGCGGGCCCGACGCCGAGTACGCCGGTCGCACCTCAACCACTCGAGGTAGAGCCCACCGCGGCCAAGCAGCCCTTCACGATCGGCAGCGGAGCCGTCGCAAGCTGTCGCGGCTTGGGCAACAAACCCGTCGAAGTCTGCGATCCCATCGACTTCGACGCGGTAGCCCGCGGTAGGATTGCGACGCTGGCCGCGTGCGAGGCCGCCGAGCGAGCGCGCGGTCTATTTTCACTCGGCTTCGACCTCGACTTTCAGCAAAACCGCGTAACGCGCGTGCACACGGGCAAGAGCACTACCCTTCCGAAAGAGGACGCGCAGGCACTGGAGGCCTGCCTCGAGCAGAACCTCGGAGAGGTGGCCCTGACTGGCATCGCGCACGAGCACGCGAAGTACACCGTCTATTACCCGGTGGAGTTTGCCGGCACGGGCGAGAGCAAGAAGCCAACGACGGAGCCGGAGGAGCCGGTCGTGCCCGCGAGTGGCAAGGCGACGGTGGCCTGGGACGTCGCACTGGTGCGCTCGCGACCAGCCCGCGATGGCGAGGTCATCGCGCGCGTTCTGCAGGGCACGCGCGTGAGTGTCACGGGACGCAAGGGCGACTGGTACCGCGTGAAGTACGATGCCAAGTCCGAAGGTTGGGTCTTCGGAACGGCCATCGGCATGTAAGCTCCCAGGCCACGACCGTGCAGCGGGCCGTCGGCCGTGATACAGACACTGACAACCTAAGAGTGAGCATGGCCAAGGACGATTCACCAGTCGACGCGAGTGCCTCCGTGGCATCGCGGGACGTGGCGCTGATTCACGGCGTCGCCAAAAACGGGGATCTGGCCATCGTCCGCCAGCGCGACAACCGCATCGAAATCGGTGCCGTGCGCCCCTTGCGAGACGGCGTCCCTATCGTGGGTGAGGTCGTGCGCTTGACGCCCCGCCCCGAGTTTCCGCTCCTCTGTGACGTCCAGACGGAGCTTGCCGCGCCGCCGCCGGCCCTGGTCGCCCCCGGAGCGGACGTGCAACGCAAGGGGCCTGCCCAGGTCGCCACCGACGAGTACCGCTCGAACTGGGAACGCATCTGGAGCTCCAGCGTGCCCAAGGGCAACGCTTCGAACTAGCCGCTAGCTTCGCTCAACGCTCGGCGAGCCGTGGCTAAAGCCCTTCGACGATCTCGCGGACGCTGGTCGCGGGCAGGGCGTAGGTGGCGTCGACGCCAAGGACGCGCGCGTAGTAGACGCTCATGCCGCGCCAGGTGTCGCGCGCCCCGATCTGGATGGTCTTCGATCGCGCGGCGTCCGCAGCCTGCAGCCGCAGCACCACGCTGGGCGCGTCGAGGCCTTCCTCCGCGCGGGCGGTCCCGGTGTGAATCGCAGCCTCAGCGCGCAGCGAGCCCAGGTTCGACAGCAGCCGAGCCACGAGTGGCGGTGGCAAATCGGCGCCCCCAACCGCCACGAAGGTGTCGCCCCGCTGGGCCAGGGTCACGCTGCGGCCGCCGTGCTCGATCACGATGCGCGTCAGAGCGCTCGGCTCGGTCTGGAAAACGTTGCGCGCGAGCAAGGGTGTGGTCAGGTCTGCGACGAGCGCCTTCGGGATGACGAAAACACCGGCGACCCCCTCGAGCACCGCGTGCGCGCCGCCTGAGGTCTCGCTCCCCACGCGCAAGTGAACGCTCTGCACGGAGCCGTCCTTTCCTTTGAGCGCCAGTCGAACCTGCACCCGCGGCTGTTTCAGTCCGAACGAGCCGTCGTCACTGTCGGCAATCCAGCGCTCCACCTCGAGCGTGCCCAATGATTGAACCAAGTCCATCACGAGCGCACCGTCGTGCTCATGAGCCGCCGGCTGCACCAATGCGAATCCGCCAGCATCGGTTCGGCGCAAGAGCTGGCGTTCCGAACCCCACTGGATCTCCAGCTCCGCCAGCTGGGAGGGACCGAACTCCAGCACGCGGGCGGGTCGGAGCAATGCAGCGTCGACGGCATAGGCTCGCGCCGCCTCACGTGCCAGCAAGAGAACGGCGCCGTCTTCCGTACGGCGCACCGGTAGCCGACCATCCGTCTGGATGGAACCGAGCTCCACGCTTTCTTCGAAGGCAGGGCTCTGCGCGACCGTCGACGAGCGCAGGCGAACGCGGCCGCTGGGCGGCACGAGCCCCAAATCTGGGAGATCCGGCTGCGCCACGCGTTCTCCACGCACCGCCAGCAGCGACGCTAATCGTCGATTTCCAACCTCCAGCGCCACAACGGTCAGCAGCGGTTGGCGCCGCGGCAAGCCGCGCTCGGTGCGCCAGAGCTCCAGTGTCCCTGCCTCACGCTCGATGAGCACCGACTCGACCTCGTCGAGCTGCAAGGCGAAGGGTGACGCGTCGCTCGGGGTCTGAGCAAGCGTCGTCAGCAGCGCGAGCAGGCCGCGTCCGACGCATTCGGCGGCTGCTCCTCGCGCTCCGCGCTGCAGCAGCAAGAGCGCGGGATCGACCGGACACGCAGGACCCGCGCGCAGCACCAGCGGGGGCCGCCCCTGGTCTGGCACCAGCGTCAGGGCATGGCTCGCCTGCATGCCCGTCGCCAGCGCGGCCTTGCCGTCGAGGAAACGCTCGGTTTTCAAGGCCGCCAGCTCGAGCCCGAAGCGCTCGACCGCTGCGCGCTCGACGCGCAGGTTGTCATCGCCGAGCCAGGCTGGACCCTTGCCACGGCGGAGCGAGAGCTTGCGTGTGGGCAGCTCGACATCGATGCGCGTCAGCTCGGCGAGTGCGTAGGGCACCAGCCCGCGTGGTCGCAGGCCGTCGGCCGTGGGCAGGAGCTCGCCCATCAGCTCTGTCCGGATGAGGCCCAGCACCGGCTCGTCCGAGCCTTCCTGCACCTCCACGTACGTCGTCCCATGGGGCGATCGCGCCTCGGCGCCAACTCGGAGGCGTGACTCCGTTCCCGCCAGCAGCAGCCTCAGCTCGCCCCGCGGCGCCTCGAGTCCCAGTGTCCGTCGATCCGCCGCCGTCCGCTCCAGGCGCCGGAGAAAGCTTGCAAGCTCCAGTGAGCGAACGAAGCCCAGCAGCGCTTCCGGATCCACCTTGGCTGCCGTGGAGCCCGCGAAGCGGAAGCTCGTCATCCCGGCGTCCGCGCCCGCCTTGTCGCGCTCGAGCGCGAATGAGGCGGTGCCGAGTCGTACCTCGATGCGCTGCAGCCGCTCAGGGGAGAAGCTCGGTAACAGATTGTTGGCACGCGCCTCGCGCTGGGTCACGCTGGGTCGATCGCGTGTGACGACGATCGCCAGGCCCGAGCCGAGGGCAAAGAGCGCAATCAGCGCGTTCACGACGACGCTACGTTCGAGCTTCATCGTTGCCCTTTCGAGCCTCTGCGTCGCGGCGCGAGCGCTTCTCGAAAGCACGCCGTCGCAAGATCACGAAGAGCCCCAGGAGCGCGGCCGTGCCCGGCATGTAGATAATCACGTAACGCAGGACCTCGCCCATCGATTCCTCGGTGAGGGCGAGGCCGACCTCGCGGCTGGGCTTCTGTGGGACGCTCGCCAGCGCTGGGCGCGAGGCCAGCCAGGAGATCGCGCTCTCGGTGAACACGCGATCCCCGTAGAGACCGGAGTCGCGAAAGTTGCGGCCCCAAGCCACGTTCGCGCTGCCTACCACCACCATCCGGGGCGGGAAGGTGGCCCCCGGCGGCCTGGCAAGCTCGCGCGCAACCGCTAGGGTTCGGCGGCTCGGCACGGCGTCGTCGATGGTCCGTTCGATGCTTCCGTCCAGGACGTTGCGCAGGTTGTCGAGGGTCACGGCATCGTCGCTCGACACGAGCAGCGCCGTCGCCCCCGCGCCCTCGGTGAGCACGCTCTGCGCTTCGCTCATCAGCACTCGGAATTGCACCTTGTCGCCGCCCTTGAGCAGAGCGCTGGTGACCTCGTGCTGTCGCGGCACGGCGAAGAACACCTCGCCCACACCGCGCGGCAGGCGGGCCGAAGAGTCCCTTTCCACCACGATGTCATTGCCCAGGCGTGCCCCTGCCAGCGCGACGGTGCTCTCGAGGCCGGTCGGCTGCAGGGCGCCGCCTTCCCCGAGCAGCGGTCCGAGCAGCAGCAAAGCGCTCGAGCCCGCGCGTATGGCGTCGCTCAGCTGGGCGGAGTCGGCGGGCCCGAACGGCAAGCGCGGCCCCGCGACGACGATCAGCCGGCAGCCCTCGAAGGCAGCGCCCTTGCCCATCGCCGGCAGATCGCGCTCCTCCACCAGGTAGTTGCTCTTCTCGATGCGGCTGCGAAGCTCCGCCAGACCTTCCGGGCCAGCGTCGTGCAGGCCCAGCTCTTGGTGTCCGCGGGTGAAACACACCGTTGCCTTGGTCGTCTGCTGAACGTTCAACAACCCTTCCGTAAAGGCTTGCTCGAGCTGCGGACGCACCTCGCCCGACTCCGAGTCGAAGCGCATGAGCTCGTTCGGCGTGATGAACCAGTGACGCTCACCCGCTGCGATGATGATACTGGCATCGGTGACGATACGGCCGTCCTCGGCCTTGCCCGTGAGCACGCCGTACTTCTGCTGAATGGCCAAGAGCTCCGCAGGATGCTGATCCGGATCGAGAAAGCGGAGCTGCAGCTTCTGCGTTTCGGCGCCGTAGGCGCTCAGCAGGTGACGCACGTGGCTCAAGAGCGGGTCACTGCGGCTGAGCAGCACCACGACGTCGATGGGCGCCTCGAGCTTGCGCACGATGTTCAGCGTGGGCTCGGAGAGCGTGTAGAGCGCGTCGCTCGTCAAGTCCCAGCGGGTGTACCAGCGCGCGACCAGCACGTTCACGTTCACGGCGAGCACGGCCGCACCCAGCACGCCCAGCGCCGAGAACGCGCGAAGCGCGCTCCAGCGCCCGCGCACGGCAGCGCCGGCCATCAATCCCATCTCCACGAGTCGACCACGCGCACGGTCAGGAACAGACACAGTGCCACCACGGAGAAGTCGAAGACGATGCGGCGCAAGTCGACCACACCCTTGGAGAAGTCTTCCATCTGCGAGGCCATCGACACGTGAGCGCAGAGGTCACGAAACAGGCCCTCCTCGAACACGTATTCGCCGATGCCCATCAGGAAGAGACCGAACACCACGAACACGGTCAACAGCAAGGCCACCAGCTGGCTGCGCGTCATCGCGCTCATCAACGTACCGATCGCAAGGTAGCTGGCCCCGACTCCGAGCAAGCCCGCGTAGCTGGTGGCGACCACCTGGAAATCGACGCTGCCGGTCTTGCGCAGGATGATCACGTACAGCAGCGTTGGCGCCCACATGATCATATAGGTGGCGAGCACGGCCGAATACTTGGCCAGCACCACCGCGTGCGCGCTGACCGGCGCCGTGAGCAGGGATTCGATGGTCCCGCTGCGCCGTTCCTCGGCGAAACAGCGCATGCTCAGCGCCGGACACAACAAAATCAGAGTGAGCAGGAGCAAGATCGACTCCTGTCCGAAGAACGCCTGAACGGGTCCGGTGTCGACCGACAGCTCGGGCAGCGTCGTGAAGTGCACGACGATGGAGTAGAAGATGGTGCCCTCCAGCAAGAGGAACACGACCAGCAGCACCCACGCCAGCGGCGTCACCCAAAGGCTCAGCATTTCGCGGCGGAACACGGCGAAGTAACCGCTCATGCAACGTCCGTGGCTGCCGCGGCGGGCCGCTCTGCGGTGAGCGCGGTGAACACCTCCTCGAGCGAAGCCTTGCCGGCGGTCAACGAGCGAACGCCGATCTCGGCTGCTACCCAGGACGCGACCACCCGCTCGGCCACCTCTGCTCGAGCGCCGGTGACGCTGAGCTCGAGCTGCTGTACGTCGCCCAGGGGGCCCGCTTCGCCGAGGGTAGCCGCTGCGCTCACGCCAGGGACGTCGCGCGCGATCGCGAGCGCCCTACCGTGGGGATCACGCACCTCGGCGACGAGCGTTTTCGCGGCAACCAGCGCCGTCAGCTCGAGGAGCGTGCCCTCCGCCACCAGGCGTCCGCGATCGATGACGAGCGCGCGGTCGCACATGGCTTCGACCTCCGACCAAATGTGCGTGGAAAGCAGCACCGTGTGGCTCTTGCCGAGCTCCCGGATCAAGCTTCGCACGTCGCGGATCTGATTCGGATCCAGGCCGGCGGTGGGCTCGTCGAGGATCAGCAGGGGAGGTGCAGCCACCAGAGCGTCCGCGAGTGCTACCCGTTGGCGATACCCTTTCGAAAGGTGAGCGACCAGCGTGTCCGCCACGTCAGCGACGGCCGCGCGGTCCATTGCGGCATCCACCGCGCGTTTCCGCTCCGCCCCGGCTACGCGCTTGAGCCGGGCGCGAAACAGCAGGTACTCGCGCACGCGCATCTCGGGGTAGAGCGGCGCCGCCTCCGGCATGTAGCCTAGCAAACGCTTCGCAGCGAGCGGGTGGCGCTGCATGTCAAAACCGCCGATGACAACGCGTCCGCGCGTGGGACCCAGAAAACCGGAGAGCATGCGCAAGGTCGTGCTCTTCCCTGCACCATTCGGGCCCAGGAAGCCGACGATCTCGCCCTTGCCGACGTTGAACGAGACGTCGCGCACGGCGACGACGCTTCCATAGTCTTTGGTGAGCTCAGAGGCCTCGATCACGACCGGTCACTTCTAACACGTGCCGCTCGGGCCCGGTTGGCACGCCTCCCGGGCGCGGCCGCTCAGGCGCGCGGCTGTTGCTCGTCGTCGTCGTCGTCATCCGACGCCGAGGCGTCGTCTTCGAGAATGGCGCCGTGGCACTTCTTGAACTTCTTGCCCGAACCGCAGGGGCACACGTCGTTGCGCCCGATCTTGGGCCCCTCTTTGCGCTTCGGTGCTGCGGCACGCGGCGGCGCACTGGCAGTCTCCACCGCCTGACGCAGCTGCTCCAGGAGCTCGGCGGGGTCCTCGCCACCGGCGCTCGGGTGCCGCGCGACCGTGTGCTCCAGCTCTTCGTGGTGGCGGCGGGCGGCCTCGGCCTCCGCTGCGGCGAGCTCCTCGCGGCGTCGGGGCTGTGCCTCGAAGAGGCGCACGAGCACGTTGCTCGAGACCTTGGCCATCATGGTCAAGAACAGGTTGTACGCCTCCTTCTTGTATTCGTTCTTCGGGTCGCGTTGGCCGTAGCCACGCAAGCCGATGCCGTCGCGGAGGTGCTCCATGTTCGACAGGTGGTCGACCCACGCCTCGTCCATGGCTTCCACGTACATGTGGCGGAAGACGCGCAAGGCCGTCTCGACGCCCAGCTCTTTTTCCTTGATGATGTAGAGCTGCTCGGCCGTCTCGTAGAGCCGCTTCACGAGCAGGTCGGCGTCGCCGAGCTCCTCGACAGTGCTATCGGGGCGCACCTTGAAGTGCTCCTCGAAGCCCTGGTACATGCCCTTCCAGTCCCAGTTCTCGGGCGGGCGGTTGTCGGGGCAGCTCTCCTCCACCATCGCGCTCACCACCCGGTCGAGCAGGTCGAGCACGCGCTCGCGCTGTTCCGACAGGCTCTGCGGGACGGCTTTCGAGAGCTCCTCGTAGACCTCGATGGGCGCGCGTTCCTTGCGACCGCTCAGGTCGAGCTTCACGCCCCAGGCCTCGTAGACCTCGTGCTGCAGCACTTCCAGCTCGACGATCTTCGTCGCCGCCTGCAGCTCATCGCGCGTGGGCGCGCGCGGCTTGCGGTCGGCGTTGAACGCCTGCAGCTGCGGGTCACAGAAATACCCGACCACCATCGCGATCGAGTCGGCAACCTGCGCCGCAATGTCCGGCTGCATCGCTATCTTGCGCGGCTCGCCGGTGGGCTTGCCGGCGTCGTCGACGTCTTCCGGCGAGTAGGTGCCGAGCAGCAGCTGCTGGCGCAGCGTGTACACCGTCCTGCGCTGCGCGGTCATCACGTCGTCGTACGCGAGCAGGTTCTTGCGGA
>DASQDA010000770.1:0-3833 GCA_035634435.1 Polyangiaceae bacterium | reverse complement strand
CCGCCCCGCACCCCAGTTACCCCCGTACCTGCGGCGGAGGCCGAGTCGTGGGTGAGTGAGTGGTTTGCGGGTTACAACCGCTTGCCCGCGGCGCAGAATCCTGGGGGCCCGCGCACCGTTTTCGAGCACTTCGACAACGCCGCGCGCTGGGTCAAGTCGACGGGTAAACGTGTCTACCTCGGTGAGTTCGCGGCCATCGACGGAGCTGACCAGCAGTCGCGCGAGAACTACGTGTGGCTCGTGCGTACCGAAGCGGAGCGGCGCGGCATCGGCTGGGCCTACTGGGACGACGGCGGGCGCTTCAAGGTGATGGATCCCAAGACGGGCAAGTGGAACGAAGGTTTGCGCCGCGCGCTGCTCGATCACTGAGCTGCGTCGGGCGGCCCGGGCTCTGCGCTAAGTGCAGAGGTGCGAGCAGCGGCTGGTTTCACGCCCGCAGCTCGCACCTGAAACGCCCTCAGCGAGCCGGCGCGGATATCCCGAGCGACGCTCTCGCAGGGGGCTCGCCGTCCATCGCCAAAGCCGTACGAGGGATCTCCTCGGGGTAGGCCTCCATGCCCATCTCGGCTTGATCCAGCCCCATCTCCTCGGCGTCGGCGGCCACGCGGATGCCCATGGTCTTCTTCAACACGAACCAGACGAGCGAGGACGCTCCAAAGGCAAAGACGCCCACGACCACCACGCCCTTCAGCTGAATCAGGAGCTGCGCCGCGCCGCCGCCCAGGAGGAGACCGGCAGAAGCGAGATCGACCCCCGCCACGGACTTCGCTATTTCGACGCTACCGAACAGGCCCACGCAGAGGGTGCCGAAGACGCCGTTGACGAGATGAACACTGGTTGCACCCACCGGATCGTCCAGCTTCAGCTTGTCGAAGAACAGCACGCCTTCGACGACCAGGAAGCCGCCGATCGCGCCGATCAGGATGGCGACGGGCCCGCTCACGAACGCGCAGGACGCGGTGACCGCGACCAGGCCTGCCAGGCAGCCGTTGCACGTGAGGCCGAGGTCGGGCTTGCCCAGGCGCACCCAGGTGTAGACGGTGCCGACCACGGCGCCCGCAGCAGCGGCGAGATTGGTCGTCAGCAGAATGTGTGAGATGGCTTGCGGATTGGCCGCCATGGTGGAGCCCGGGTTGAAGCCGAACCAGCCAAGCCACAGGATGAGCGTTCCGAGGGTAGCGCTCGTCATGTTGTGGCCCGGGAAGGCGTTGGCTCCACCATCCTTGCGGTAACGCCCGATGCGTGGCCCCAGAAAGAGGATGCCCGAGAGAGCCGCCCAGCCGCCCACCGAGTGAACCACCGTGGAACCGGCGAAGTCGAACATCCCGCCGGTACCCAGGAACCCGCCGCCCCAGACCCAGTGACCCGCAAGCGGGTAGATCAGCGCGCCCATCGCCACGCTGAAGATGATGAATGCGCCATAGTGGATGCGCTCGGCTACGGCGCCGGACACGATGGTCGCGGCGGTGCCGGCGAACACCAGCTGAAAGAAGAACTTGGCGGGCACCGGCACACTGGTCCAGGAGAGCGACTTGAAGAGCTCGGCATCATCCGGAACGAACCAGCCGGTCGTGCCGAGATAGTCGTTGCCATTGCCGAACATGATGCCGAAGCCAACCACGTAGAAGATGAGGCTGGTGACCGCGAACACCACGAAATTCTTCGCCAGGATGTTGACCGTGTTCTTCTTGCGGCAGAAACCGGACTCCACCAGCGCGAACCCGGCGTTCATGAAGAACACCAGGAAGCCGGCAATCACTACCCACACCGTATCGAGAGCCACCTTGAGCTCGACGGTGCTCGGGCCTTCCTGCGCGAACGCGAGACTCGGCACCAGCACGCAGCTCAGAAAAGCCACGCCCGTGTGTATTGGTTTCATGAATGCGACTCCTTCACCCACATCGTCTCCACACCCACAGCACCCCAGCTCTTATTTCCTGGCGGTATCCGGCTGGCTTCCAGAGGCGCTCGCGTGAGTCGAAAAGAACGCAACCTCGCCTCGCCTGCTTTAGTCGCCCTTTGGGCCAGGCTCGAACCCCCTCTCGCCGCCTCGATCCCGACACCCAAGCAAGAGTGGGTGTTCCATCGAGGCGGCGTCCCATCAGCGGCTTCGATGCCGCCGCTCGTCTGACCTCACTGAGAGGCCAGGAGCATGGCCTCCTGCAGCAGAACGACCGCGTCGCCCGTCAAGTTGCCCGCCAGCGCATCAGTAGCGAAAAAGCCGACCCGATAACCTGCCGCCCTGCTGGTCGAGGGAATCAGCTGCGCACCAGGGCCGTAGGCGAAAATCGAGAACCTGCTACTTGAGGAATTCAGGTACGCGAGGCGAGAAGCTTGCGGCCCCGGGATCCCCCACGCATGCACCACGCTGCTACTACTTGTCGTGGTGAATCCGCGGCTACCGAAGCGGCTCGCGATGAAGCCCGGCTCGAGGATGACGCCGAAGTCGCTGGCGGTGCCATAGTGCGTGCCGAGCGTGACGTCCGTCATGCGCATGTCATCGAACACGGCGGATTCGAGCACCAGTGCTCCAACCGGCACGTCGCGGAACTTGGCGTTCACCTGCGTGGAAGTGACGCTGTCCGAAATCACCACGAGCGACATCCCGTTGGCCCACCCCGAGGTCGTCTCCGCGGCGTGCTGGGTGGTCACCGCATACCCCAGGTTCTCGAGCGCGAATTTGATCACGGAATCGCCCGAGGAAAGCGTCAAGTTCCCGACCACGAAGAGAGCCGGCGAGCGCTCGACCGAGCCAATGTCACAGTTTGCTCGGCTCCTGTTGATGCGCCGTTGATCTCGATTCAAGGTGCAAAGCGCGGTGCTACTCGGTATCTTGTTCAGCAGCACGCTGTTGGTGGTGGGCATGTACGTTCGCCCGACGCCCCCGTACCACAACGGATCACCTCCCCCGTTGCTCAGGCTAGGGTTCTGCGGGCTCACGTTGGGCACGGCTGACGAGCGTGTCACTACCTCGCACGCGGTGCTGGTCAGCTCCCCAAGCAGGTTCCCGCCGTCGCTCAGAGGCATGCCGAGGCAGTTCGGCTCGGTTTGCCCTGTCCGCGCGGTGTTGTGAGCGACCACGCTGCCGCTGATCACCATGCTGCCCCCCAGATGCTGAATCGCCGAGCACTGGGTTGCAAAAGAGCGGCAAGTTTCGAAAGCGTCCACGTCCGTGCGGTTGTAGGCAATAGTAGACGACTCGATTGTCGCCGAACCCGAGTTCTGGATAGCGCCGCCGTACGCAGACGCCCGATTGTTGCCAAGCGTCGAGCTGCTGATCAGCAAGGACGCCCCCACTGCGTTGAAAATAGCGCCGCCGCGCTCCCCCGAGTTGCCTACGAACGAGGAGTAACGAATGGTGGCGCTGCCGGCGTTCCTCAACGCCCCGCCCGACGTGCCGTCGCAGTTGGCGATCTCGGAATCGGTAATGGTCACAATCCCCTGGTTGAGGATGCAGCTGCCCGCGTCGAAAAAATTGTGGTGATTGTCGCGGAGCCGAGCGTGGCGCAACGTCGCGCTCGCGCCGGGCAAAATGGTCAGAACCCGACTGCGGAAGTTTCGGATGGTGAGGTCCTGCACGTCCAGGCTGCCGGATTGGACGTCGAAGAGCGAGGGGGTCCCGCCACTGGCTTCGGCAGGATCGAGCTCGATCACGGTCTTCTTGTAACCAAAGCCAGCCTGCGTGATTCCGCGGGTAACGCTCATTGAGCCAAGCGCCTTCGGCTTGATCCGGTAGGTCCCGGCTTGCAGCTGGAGGGTGTTGACCGTGTCGCTGGTCACGCAGGAGTCGATCGTGGACCCCTGGTTGGCTGCTCTTATCGCCTCGCGCAGAC
>DASQDA010000769.1:0-2622 GCA_035634435.1 Polyangiaceae bacterium | reverse complement strand
GGTGGTCGCATGAGGGCAAGCAGCGGCGTAGCCGGAAGATGACAGCTGTGGAGCGCGCGTGGAGTGGAGCGCTAAGTGAGTTTCGATTGCGTGCGCTGAGCGTCTTCTCGGTGGCGGTAGCGTTCGTGTGCCTGGCCTCGGCGCTACTGGTGGTCGTGAACGTACAGGGCGTGCGCGCGCGCTGGGCCGACGTGGGTCGCGCCTCGGTGTTCTTGAAGACGTCGCTACCGAGCAGCGAGATCGCGCCGCTCGAGCAAGCCCTGCGCAAGACGCCCGGCATCGTCCGCGTGCGGCGCGTGAGCAGCGAGGACGCTCGGCGCGAGCTCGCGCGAGGGACGGAGGACCCACTCCTCGAAGCGCTCCCTGCGGAGGCGTTCGCCCCCTCTCTGGAGCTAGATCTGGAGCGAGGCATGCCACGTGCGCGCCTGGAGCAGCTGAAAGGTCAGCTCGCTGCTTTGCCGGCGGTCGAGAGCGTCCAGACCTACGAGGCCTGGAGCGAACGCCTGGGCGCCGTGCTGACCGGTGGCGTGTCCGCGGCGCTACTGCTCGCGGTCGTGGTTCTCGCGGCGGTGGTGAGCGTGGTCTCGTCGACCATCCGCCTGAGCTTGCAGCGGCGTCGACTCGAGGTGGAAGTGCTCAAGCTCGTCGGCGCGACGGACGACTACGTGCGGCGACCCTTCGTCGTGGAAGGGGCGGCACAGGGTGCCATCGGTGCCGTGGTGGCGATGCTGCTGCTCCTGATCCTGTTCGTCGTGGTGCGTTTTCAGATCGACCCGACGCTGTTCTCGCTGATGGGTATCGAGCCGCTCTTCCTGCCCTGGTACGCCATGCTGGCGCTCGTCGCTCTGGGCGGCACGCTGGGCGCAAGCTCGGCCATGTTCAGCCTGCGCAAGCTGCTGAGCCTATGAAGCGAGCGCGCGATCGTTTCGCCTTCGTGTGTGTCGCGGTGGCCTTGATCTCGGCGCAGAAGTTGCCGTCCGCCGGAGCCGCTCCGGGCAACGGTGACCGTCGCTCCGCCGCAGCCGAGGTCGAACGGCTGCTCGGCTCGCTCGAGCGGGAGGAGAAACAAACCCGCCAGGCCTTCGATGTGCTCGGCGCACGCAGTCAGGCGCTGCAGGCCCGGGTGCTGGTGCGGGCACGGGCCTACGTGCGCTCGGCGCGCGCCGGACTGTTGCCGGTCGCCGACGGCTTCGCCGCACTGGTGGAGCACGCGACCCGCCAGGAGCGATGGCGCAGCGCGCTCGGGCGTGACCTGCTGGAGCAAGAGCGGGTCGCGGCCGAGCGAGCGCGGCTCGCGCTTCGCTTGCAAGAGCTCAACGAACGGCTGGCCCCACTGAGGCTGGAGCAAGAGGCCATTGCGCGCGCCGAGACGGCGCTGCTTTCGGCGGAAGATCGCCAGCGGGCGTTCGAGCGAGCCTTCCAGAGCTCCGCTACACCTGCCCACGCGGCGGTTTATGGCGCCGTCGGCCCGAGCGACCCCACCGAGCTTGCGGCCGGCTTTGCGGCCATGAAAGGTCGTTTGCCGTTCCCACTCACCGGGCGCAGCGAGATCCAGCCGACGAGGCGTCGCAGCGGTGCGGAAGGTCCGGGCCTCGCGATGCGCGCCCCACTCGGGACCGCCGTCCGGGCCGTGTATCCAGGACGCGTCGCGTTCGCCGACAGCTACGCCGACTACGGCAAGACGGTGATCGTCGATCACGGTCAGCGGCACTACACGGTGAGCGGCAATTTGGGCAGCGTCGACGTGGCGGTAGGCGAGGAGGTGCAGACCAACACGCGGCTTGGCACGGTCGGCGATTCGGCGGAAGGAGCCCTCCTGTACTTCGAGTTGCGCGTCGGCTCGACCACCGTGAACCCGTCGGATTGGTTCGGTCTCTGAGCGCGGCGGTGCCGTGCACGCCCGAGATATCCCCAGCTCAGTGGGTTAGTTGTGGATAGCTCGATGAGGTGCATGCCAGTGGGTGAAGAAGTGGTGTCGAGCGCGAGACAGTTTTGACTGCGCGTGCGCGCGTGCCCCGCCACAGTCAGCACCGATGGCCGCGCGCAGCTGCGTGATAGGACGCGCGCGTGCTCGCCGAGCGCGGTCCGCGCGTTCGAGTCGCCCAACCATCGCACAAGGCTGCCGCGGCAATTCACGCACGCCGGATGCACGCAGACGGCATCTTTTCTGCAATCGGCACGCCGCGATGACAAACCCCAAGGCCCGCGATCCCCGAGACCAACAGCTGAAACCACCGTTTCCCGAGCAGGAGCAAGAAGGCACCGCCGCCGAGTCCGAGATGGATCCAGCGCCGGATTTTGGCGAGAAGAGCTACCGCGGCCTCGGGCGCCTGAAGGACAAGGTCGCGCTGATTACCGGCGCCGACAGCGGCATCGGCCGAGCAGTCGCCGTTGCCTTCGCACGCGAGGGCGCTGACGTGGTGGTCGGTTACCTTAGCCATGAGCAAGACGCGCGCGAGACATGCCGGGTGGTCGAAGAGGCCGGGCGCGCCTCGCTCGCGGTGCAGGCGGACCTGGGCAGCGACGCCGGCTGCAAGCAGCTCGTCGCGGAGGCCGTGCGGCGCTTCGGCCGCATCGACATTCTCGTTAATTATGCCGCCACGCTGGGGTATGCCGTCGAGA
>DASQDA010000768.1:0-9486 GCA_035634435.1 Polyangiaceae bacterium | reverse complement strand
GGCGGGTGCATCGCTCTTGTTGCCGCTGCTTGCCTTCCTCGTGCTCCGACTGCTCGATCCGTACCTGGTGCAACAAACCGAGCGGCAGCTCAACGCGGAGGCGGTGTGGGTTGGCGAGCTCTATCGCGTTGCGTGGTCGCGGGCTTCGGGCGTGCCCCTCGGTAACCCGCGCCCGGCATCGCGAGCACGGGAGGTGTTCACTCCCCAGGACACCCAGATCCGCAATCTCCAGAACCTCGCCGCGCCCATGCCGCTCGAGCTGCCGCGTCGGCGTGAGCCCTCGTTCCTCGCCGCTGAAGGCGCCACGCTCAGTGAGCGGCTGCGCTCGGCTCAGATCTTCAACCTCAGCGGCGTCCGCGTGCTCGACGCGCGGGGCTGCGCCGTTGCAAGCTCCCGCGAGCAGCTCGATCGCTGCTTTTTCGTCTTACCGGAGGTCCGGCAAGCGCTGTCTGGCGTGCACGCTACCGCGATCCGCGAGCGCATTTCCGACGAGCCGTATCCCCCCGTCGGCAGCGTGCGCCGGCGAGGTGATCTGCGTGTCTTCGTCGCTCACCCGGTCTTCAATGCGGGTGAGCTGATCGGCGCCGTGTGGCTCTCACGCACGGCCGAGTCAGGCCTCGAGTTTCTCGTCAAGCAACGCCGTGGACTTTTTTATGGCGGCATCTTTCTGATCGCGAGCGTGCTGGGCGTCAGCGCACTCTTCGCCGGCTCCATCATTCGCCCGCTCCGACGCATGGCGAGCGCTGCAGAGGCTCTCGCGCGCGGCGAGTCACCCCCTCCGCTGGCGGCCATTCCCGCGCCGCGCGAAGTCCACGCGCTCGGTTCCGCCTTCGATACTCTCACGCGTCGCCTGCAAGATCGCGCGCGCTACGTGGGCGACTTCGCCGCACACGTGAGCCACGAGCTCAAGACCCCGCTCACCTCCATACGCGGCGCCGTCGAGCTCCTGCTCGACCAGGGCCCCGCCATGGATGAAGTGCAACGCCAGCGCTTCCTCAACAACATCGACGCTGCCGCTGCACGTACCACGCGCCTGGTCGAGCGCCTGCTGCTGCTTGCCCGCCTGGAGAATCCGAGCGAGCCGCTCGCCGCCGAGTCCACTAGCGTTGGCGCGTGGGTCGAGCGAAACGCGCTGCGCTGGGGCGACGACGTCACCTTCCAGTCGGCGGCTGCCGCGCAGTCGTTCGTCCGCCCCTTGCTGGAGCTCGACTCCGTGCTCGGGAACCTGGTCGACAATGCGCTCCGCTACCGGCGAGCCCTGCCCGTCCGCGTTACCCTCGAAGCCATCGGCGACAAGCTGCAGGTGCTCGTCCGCGATGACGGGCCCGGGATCAGCACTGAAAACCAGAGCCGCCTGTTCGAACGCTTCTTCACCACCGAGCGGGACCGTGGCGGCACCGGACTCGGCCTCTCGATCGTCAAGGCCATCGCGGAGTCGCGCGGCGGCAAGGTCGAGGTCACCAGCAGCCCGAGCGGCACCGACGTTCGCGTGTTCATGTAGCGGGCGCAGCAGCCGTGTGTCGCGTCTCAGATTGAGCCCCTATCGATCCTGCGCCCGGGGCAACTCGCAGTCGATGGCAGACGCTGGAAACGCGTGATCATGGCCGGCGCTGCGTGTACTGTGGCCTGCTCGCATGTCGCGCTTTTTCTCGTTGGTCTGGGTCGGGGTCGGGTTGCTGCTGAACCAGTGCGGAGGCCGCTCGGAAGCCACCGACGTTGTCGACGAACCGGTTGGTGCCTGCGTCCCCGGCAGGCAGCTTGCCTGCGCGTGCGCTTCGGACCGCAGCGGGGTGCAGACCTGCCTGCGAGACCGGACCTTCGGAGTCTGCACGTGCGGCGACACGATCGGCGTCGGCGGAGGCAGCTCCCGTGGTGGCTCCAGCTCCGCCGGCGGGAGAACCAGTGCTACCGGCGGTTCACGGAACAGCAACGGTGGCTCGGGTCCAGCAGGCGGCGCTCTCCACTCTTCGGGCGGCTCACCGAGCGTCGTTCTCAACGTCGGTGCCGGTGAGCTGATCGACGCCTTCCCGATTTCAGACGGCGCACTGGTAGTGCTGTCTACGGCAATCGTGGCGATGCAGCGCGACGGCAGCGTGACCACTCGCCTCGCCTCGCCTCGAGAGATCACGGCGGCAGCATTCGACGGTGAGACGCTGGTGATCGCCGACAAAGCGCGCATGCAAAGCTATGACGTGGCCCTCAGTGCGATCGCTTCGGGCGACCTGGCGGAGCCCTGCGCCTCGGGTGTACTGATCTCGGATCAGCGCTTCGTCTGCGGCCCGGAGAACGATTGGGACCGCGTGTTTTACACCTACGATGCGCGGACTGGTGAGCTCTTGGCGAGCTCCGCGGAGCACACCTACAACGGCATTCCCATGCGCCGAGTGCCTGGCACCGATGACTTCATCACCGTGACGACCACCTCGTCGCCCTCGGATTTTCACCTCTACTCCGTGAGAGAGACGGGCGAAGCGATCTTCATCAACGAGTCGCCTTACCACGGCGATTTCCGCGTCACCAACGTGTATGGGTTCGACGGCAGCCCGCCTCGACACCTGATCACCGACGCGGGCTTAATGCTTTCCATTTACGGCGAAGGCTGTGATGTCGAGCACAACTCGTTCACTAGCCAGTGCTTCACCAAAGACGGCGCGCTGGGTACGCTGACGGGCGCTCAGCTCTTCGTAGGCATGGACGCGGACGCCGACGGCCTCCTCTACGGGCTGGTCAATCCCACTCCGAGCAACTTTCTCGATCCAAGCACGAGCCTCATCGCACAGCGCATCGATGTGTCGGCGCGCACCCTCCTTTCCCAGAAGGTACACGCGATAGCGGCCGGTCGTATCGTGGTCGCCCGTCACGACGCCGGCTCTGATGCACTGCTCGTGGGCTACGAGCTAGGGCCGCTCACCTTTCCCGGGGATGCCTACCCGGGGTACGGCATCCAATATCTCGACTACGGACCTGAACGCTAGAGGTGTGCGCCCGACGAGCTGAGGCGGGGCGCTGCCGGCTCTGCGGACGCCGCGAGCAGCGCGCGGGTGCACGGAGCTACTACGTCACGGATGACTTGCCGACGCATCTGTCGCCGAGCTCGCTCGGAAACGACGCCATGCCGAGCGAGCGTGGCCTCGAGGTCCGGATCGGTGACCTCCGGGTCCACGAGGGAAGGCTCCGCCAAGAGCTCGTCGAGCGCCGCTCGCAACGAGGGCGTCACTGCCGCGCCAGCGGCTCCGAGCGCCCATTGGACGAAGCGGAAGGCGAGCTCGGCGTGCTCGCTCTCTTCGAGCGTCACGCGCTCGAGCACGGAGCGCACGGCCGGGTCCGTCGCCTGCGAGCACGCGAGCGCAGCTTCCATGGCGGCGACGGTCTCCCCCACGCAGCCTTCGAGGAACGCCGTCAACGTGCAGCTCGCGAGGTCCGCTGCGTGTAGGCTGCCCGCCAGGGACAGCGCGCCGGGGCCGCACGCGCGTCCAGCGTAAGCGCTCGCCAGAGCAAACGCCGCCTGCGCATGCCGCGTCTCGTCGGCGACCGCGCGGGCGCTCCGCTCGACCAGGTCTGCGGGCGCTCCAAAGGCCAGCACCTCGAGTGTAAAGCGAGCGAAGGCAGCGATGGATGCGTGCTCCATGAGAGCTATGTGTGTCCAGCTCTCCGACAGGAGCGAGCGTGCCGCGTCCGTCAAGTCACCGAGCGCGGGCGGCGCTTGCTGGGCGAGCCAGTCGAACGATCCGATAGCGCTGGCACGCCGTTGCTCGCCGTCCACGAGAAACGGTCTGCCCGGCACCGGACACTGGGGGACGATGCATTCGCGATAGCCGCCCGCATTCAGCACACACCGCGCTGGGTTCATGCAGTCCCCGTTCGCGTTGCATTGATCCTTGGGAGATTGGCACGCAAGCTCCACACCGCAACCTGGCTTTGTCATGATGGACGCACAGAGTAATGCGCCCGGACAGTCCGCGTCGCTGGCACAGCTCGCCGGGACACACTCGCCGATCAGGTCGCCACAGCTGCAGATCGACCCAGCGCCGCAGTCCGCGTCCGTCACGCATCCGTAGTTGCACCAAGTGGCGGGCGGCTCCGGGAAAGGCTCGAAGGAAGCGCTCACGAGACAATGGCCGTGCGCACGCTCGGTGCAGTCCGCGTCCGACGAACACCGTCCCTGGATGCTCTCCGCGCCGGCTTGACCGACCTGGCCCAGCCGAGGCAACGACGAGGCACACTTCACCGAGTTTGGGCGATGCGACCACCCCCCCTCGCACTGGACCAGGCCGCTGCTCAGAGGCTTCGGATTGACGCAGGCGGCGTGGGTTCCAGCGGAGCCGCCGCCGACACCCATCCCAGCCTGACCGCCCAGCGCCGCGGCGCCGCCGACGGCCGGGCTGCCGCCCGTCCCTGGCGTGCTGCCGCCCGACGCTCCGCCGCTCTGCACGAGCCCACCAGCGCCGCCGATGGAGCCCCGGCCCGCCCCAGCCGAGCCGGCGCTACCCGTCGTCTCCACATTGCCACCGCACCCCAGCGTTGGCAGCAACCCGAGCGCCGCTAGCAGCGCTGACCGAAATTGATCGTGCCGAAGCTTTTGCGTCCCCATGACCTCAAGCAAAACACAGGTCGGTGTGGAAAGCTCCGACGACGTCGCGAGACTCGCGCGCTGCGCGGGTCGAAGGCGGCGGTGGCTGCAGCACCCACGGCATTTTCCCGATAGCGCGCTTCAATGGTCGATAGAGCTCCTGAGGATGTGCGACTGGACTTGACGGGTCCGTGCAGAGGGCGGCGGGTCTCCGACCGGAGATCTGCGACGGCAGCCCCACCCCGGACAAGTGCCCACCAGCGCTGCGATCGGCGCGACGGATGCTGGCTGGATCGACGCGAGCGCCGCGAGATGCGGCACGGCGAATGCACTGAATGGAGCCACTAGAGGTATCACCATGGCTCAGTCCCACACACATTCGGAATTTCAATCGACGGCTCCAACAGTGCAGATGTTCGCCGCTGGTGAGCGCCGTCCGGTACCAGCTCACTGCTGGAGCTGGTCGGCGCACGCCCCGCTGAGGTCGCAGTAACCAGCTCCGAGCTCCGACGGGCACGCGCCGCAGAGCACGTTGGTCGAGCACTCGTTGCGCTGCCATTCGAGCGCCAACCGGTTGAGCGCCGGCGTCTCGTAGTTGAAGGCGGTGGGGCAGCCACACTGGAGACTGGAGGGCACCCGAACGGCGCACTGTACCTTGCTGAGCTTGGGATCGCACCGCTTCGCCTGCGCCAGAGCGGCAGCATAGTCGGCCGATATCTCGGCGCAGGGGCGTATGGGACACGGCCCCGGTGTGCACTCGATAGAGCCGGAGTTGCAGGTGCACGTGTTGCATTCCGTTTCGAACGATTCACCGCTCGCGTAAACCACGCCCGCATAGATGCAATAGTCATCGGGCTCGCACGCCATGGCTGTGCACGCCACCGTTCCGTCGGGATGGCACTTGCAGGTGTTGCAGCCGTCGGAAGAGGGGAATGAAGCACCCGGCAGGTACCCCCTTCCTCCATCGAAGCAGGTCCAGAGGGGCGGCGCTCCCCCTTCCCCGCTGCGGCCAGCGCCAGGAATTGCTGCGCTTCCGCCTGAGCTGCTTCCGCCGACGGCCACGGCTCCTCCGCTGCCGCTCGGGGTGCCAGCACCCGCATCGATGGATGCCTTGCCGCCACACGCAAGCAGGAGCACGCCGGACGTGCACCAAGCCAGCTGCGAGCGTCGCCCCGAGAGTCTCCTCCACCACACCCCGCAACCATTACCACGAGAACGCAGCGCTCTCCAGCCCCCGTTGCGACCCGCTAGGGCAGCACCTGACCGGAGCAAGCGGACTGCTTCGTGCAAAAGCGCATTACTTGCGCGGCGGTCGTTGCCTCACAACACACCTTTCCACCGCCGTAGGCTGCACAGTCCGCCTGCGAGTCGCACGGCAAGTACGCGGTGCCGGTGGTTGAGCCGCCGGCGCCGGAGCCACCGGCGAGACCGGAACCCCCGCTGGCGGTGCTCCCTGACGAGGCGCTACCACCCGTACTCACGGGCTGTCCGCCACTGCTGCTCGTCGCGCCGCCCAGCCCGATCGAGCCCGGCTCGCCACCAGCGCCGCCATCGGAGTCGGAGCCATCAGAGCCGCAGCTCGAGCACATGAGGAGCAAGGCAAGCGCGATGCGACGCCGCCTGCCGACTACTAGCGGCGTCGGCGAATGCGGCCTTGGAAGGTGTTCGGAAACGATGAGCTTTTCCATGGTGCAGGAGCTTCAGCGCGACGAGCCTTTCACGCTGCCCGCTGGTCAGTGGGCGCGCGCGGCGTTTTTTATGGAACAAGGACACCCGCAGGCATGTGAGGTGTGTCCAACGCACACACGCGGCGCGTGCACGCTTTCAGGCGTCGCGTGCTGAATATCGATTCGGCTGGCGCTCGGCGGCCCCCGAGGCCGCCTGGAAACGCGCCACCCGCGTTGCGGCGTCCGCACACGAACCCCGCATGCTCGCTGGTCTGCATGCGTAAGCAGAGAAATGACCATTTTGGAGGTGGGAACACATTCCCTAGCTTTCGAGTTTACGTTCGCGAAAAGGGGAAACCGGTGATCGCGCCATTCAATCTTCGTGGCTACGTCGCGAGCGACCCGCTCGATCGAGTTCCGCGCTGGTTCGCCAGGGCGCTGGCGGCGGTCGTAACATTCGCTGTTTGCGTTGGCTTCCTCCATGTGGTTTTCGATGTCCTCCGGATCGCGACCTTGCGCTACACTTGGCTCTTCTGGCTCGAGTGCGCCGTCGTCGCGGTCGCCTACTCGCCAGTGGTCGCGGCTTTGCGCAAGGCAAGCTCCGTCGTTCCCGTGGCGCTCCTCGCCGTCACAATGGTGCCGCTCGACATCGTCCTCGAGGCACGCGTTCGCATGACCGGCGGCGAAGCGCCCTGGTCGTATCCCGCCGAAAGTATCCTGGGCGGCCTATCCCCATTGCTGCGCATCGCCGTCGTATGGACCGTCGACGGTGTGATGATGGGACCAGTTGCTCTGTGGCTCACGCGACTGCTCGCGCTGCCCGTAGCGCGCGGTCTCAAGTCACTGCTGCCAACCTTCGACTACCCGCTGGTTCGCGCCACACCGACACCGCTGGAACATGCGCGGTTGTTCCCCGCAGAGTGGACCTCCGAGGGTGTGACGAAGCCTGGAATGCGAGATCACGCTTCGGCGCCTTCGGCGTCGCGTGCGCGGGCATCGTGCTCGGCGTCATCGCGCTTCGCTTCGGTCTCGATGGATCGCGCGGCTGGGGCGCCGTGTATGGGTACCCCGACCCTCAGGTTTGCAACACACTGACGAAATACGCGACCCTGAGCGTGCTGGCCTTCTTGATTAGCAGCCATGATGAGCTGCGTGAGGATCTGCTGGCGGTCGTAGTCTACGGATACATCGTGAGCGTGGTCGCCAGCCTGTCTTGGCTCCTGTTTGGCGACCTGTTCTCCGACGTGCGCGTGCTGACTCGCGGTGGAGAAAAGGTCCGTGTCGACTGGTACTTTGCTCTGAACGTCGCCATGGACGGCGGCGTCGCTGCCGCCATCGTTGGGCTACGCAGGATGTACTTCAACGTCGACCACGGCATCGTTGCGCTGGCTCCCTCCAGCGCTCGAAGTGTCATGGCCTTGCACGGCGCATTGCATCCCGGCAGCGACCTGGATTCAGGCGCCGTCGCGCGCAGCGTCGACCGCCACGTCAGCAATATCCGTGGACGCAAACGCGGACTCCTGAACGTACCCTTTGGCTTGCTCGAGCACGCGATCGGCGTGCTGTACGGCTTCCGACCGGCGTTCTCATCCATGGCCCCGACGAGCGTCTCTACCTGCTCCGATCGCGGGTGTTGCGTACTCCGGCAGAACGGCGACGTTCCTTCGTCCCCCCGATGGCTGACTTGGTCTACGAGCTCGGCACTGCGGCGCACGCTTTCGTGACGCTGGCACACTACGCGAGCCTCAGGGGCCGGGCGCGCACCGGGTACGTACCGCCCGGCGCGCGTGAACGCCTGCAGGGGAGTCATGTGCTCGGATCGGCCCCTGGCTCGTCCGGCGCCGCGCTGCCGCCGCGCGGGCCGGATGATCCGGCCAACTTTTCGCCGGCGACGCCGCCCGCCGCGACTCCGCTCATCGCGCCTCGCGTCGTGACGCCCATAGCCGAAGCAAGCATTCCGACCGAGGTGGACTATCTGATTGTCGGCTCAGGCGCGGGCGGCGCCGTGATGGCGTACCGACTGGCGTGTGCGACCGCTGACCCCTCGCGCGTTCTGGTCGTGGAGCGCGGTCCGCGCTTTTCCCCCCCGAGTGACTTCAGCGACGACGAAATGGAAATGCTCCGGAGACTCTACAAGGAGGGCGGCCTGCAACTGACGAAGCGCTTCGATCTCATGCTGTTGCAGGGGGAATGTGTGGGCGGCTCGACCGTCGTCAACAATGCCTGCTGTGTCGAGATGCCCGCTCGGATCCGCGAAGCATGGGGAGCCGACTACGGTCTAACGCTCGACGGACTGGACGCGGAGTACGCTCGCGTTGCAGCCGAGATCGACATCGGTCCAATGCCGGATTCAGGCGTGAACTCAGCGGTCGCGCAAACGTTTATCGACGCCGTCGGCAAGTACAACACCAGTGCTGAGTCGCCGTTGATAGACGTTCCGCTCCGGACGAATCACCGGAACGCCCTCGGGACCGGGCTGGACAACCTCGGCGATCGGCACACCCGCAAGCGCTCGATGCTGGAGACGTACCTACCGTGGGCGGAGGCACGAGGCGTCGCCATCACGTCCGAGACGACAGCGGTGTGCCTGCTTCCGAGCCAGTCGGGGCAGCGCGCCGACGGCGTCTTGCTGCGGAGTAGCATGGGACGCCTCCACGCAGTTCGTGTGCGCAAAGCGGTGATCGTCGCCGGAGGCGTCGTTGCAAGCAGCCACTTTTTGATGCGAAGCGGCCTCGAACGCAACGTTGGCCAGCACGTCACGTGCAACTTCGCCTTGCCAGCCATTCTTCAGTTTGCGTCGTCGCTGGACGCATTCGACGGTCTGCAAATCACACGAGGCGCCATCGATCGCGAGAGTCGCGCCCTCTTCGAAACCTACTTCAATCCGCCCGGCGCATTCTCGATCGCGGTGCCATTCTACTTCGACCGCCATCGGGAGCTGATGACGAAGTATCGACGCCTGGTGAACTTCGGCGCGCTGGTGGCATCAGAGCCCAACGGAGTCGTCCAGCGCACGCCCGATTGGCTCAATGGGCGGCCTCTGACCTGGCAGCTTGGTGAACGTGACGCAACGAACATCAAGTTCGCCTTGAAGGTCCTGGTCGGCATGGCAGCAGCGGCTGGCGCGGAGCGGGTCGTGCTGCCCACCGACCCCGGCATCGATATCTCGCCGACGCGCGAGGCGCTCGCGCGCTTTACTGCGGCGATTGACGGCTATCCTTTGCGCATGAGCGACCTGAGGCTCGTGAC
>DASQDA010000767.1:0-10579 GCA_035634435.1 Polyangiaceae bacterium | reverse complement strand
CTGTCGCTCGCATGGCCGTACTTTTCCGTCCGTGGCGTGCTGGTCGGCGGCGGCCAGCAGGAAGTGTCGGCGCTACTCCAGGAGTTCGCGGGAGGTGGCGATGCGGAGGCAACGCACAGCCTGCACCAGTTTTATCGGCTCGATCCGCTGCTACACGCGCTGGGGTTAGCCCTCCTTGGCTTGCCGATTGCCCTGTACCTGCTCGTGCGGCGTGAGCATTTCTTCATCTCGCTCGGCGCCGCGGCCATGCTGCTGCCATTCGTGGTGAACGCCTACCGGCCGCTGCCGCTCGGGCACCGTTTCATTCTGCTCGCGGTGTTCTTCCTGCAGGTGGGCGTCGTCTGGCTGCTGCTGAAGCTCAGCCGCGGATCCAGAGAGGCGTGGACCGCGCTCACGGCAGGGCGCCGCGGGTGGGCAGCGGGTGTGCTCATCGCGGCCGTCTTGCTCACGACGTCGTGGTGGAACGTCACCGCCGCACGCGATCGACTGGAGTCATCGAATCGTCGCTTGCGCGGAATGGACAGCCCGAATATTCGGTATTCTCGCCGCATCGCCGAGCTGGCCGGTGCGGACAGTGTTGTCCTCGGCGACGCGCAGAGCTCATGGCCCGTGCCAACGTTCGGGCCCAAGGTCGTCGTGCTGTGGCATGGAAATCCATTGGTGCTCGACGAGGCGGAGCGCCGTGCCAGGGTGAAGCAGTTTTTTCACCCACGTACCGCCGACAGCACGCGCCTAGAAATCATCCGTCAGTATGGGGTGACGCACGTCCTGGTGAAGCGACGGCTCGCTGCCCGAGTTCAGCGGTTTCTCGCGCGCACTTCCACGCGAAACGCTCTGCCCGCAGGGTATTCGCTCTACACCTTGCAGGTGACGACCCCCGCTGGGTAGCACCGAGGCCCCCTACGAGGTGGTTCGGAGTCCTAAAACGACATGTGGTGGCTCCAGCTCACCGACATCTAGCCGCTGGGCACGCAACTCGGCGCGACTGCGGCCGTTGCCTCAGTCTTGGTACCGCTCCGCAGCCCCGACTCGTGCCGCGCACCGCGTGCGGACGTCCCGCAGACGTGCGCGCCGGTGCCCAGTGCGAGCACGCTGCCAAAGCTCAGCCCGAGCGCGCTACCGAGCGCGCGTCTCAACGCGCATGCGGTGCTCTTGAGCGCCGTTGCGGGCTACGTCGATGCCGTTGGCTTCGCGTCGTTGATCGGTTTGTTCCCGGCGCATCTTACCGGCGAGCTCGTGGGCGACGCGATCGCCTTTACCTCGGGCCAGGCGCGCGGAGGGGTGACGCGCCTGTGGATGCTGCCGGTGTTCGTTGGCGCCGTGGTGACCGCCACGCTGGTGGCTCGGCTGCTGCGCTTCCGAGGGCAGCGGCCGCTAGGAGGCCTGCTCGCGCTGGTCACGGTTGCGCTGGCGCTCTTCAGCGTCAGCGACGCCTTTGTCTTGACGCTGATCGCTCCGGGGCACCTCTCGATGCTTCTGAGCGGCGGCTTCGCCGTCGCCGCGATGGGCTTTCAAAACGCCTTGATGCGGGAGTCATTGGTTGGCTCCTGCCCTACCACCGTGATGACCGGCAATCTGACGCAGGTCGTCATGGAGCTCGTAGACCAGGTCGTGAACCGGGTTGCACCTGCCCGATTGTTGCGCTCCCTCGGCCCTCGGCCGGCGTCCCGTTTGAAGCCGGTGGCGGCCGCATTGTTCGCATTCGTGGCCTGCGCCATGCTGGGCGGGTGGATGTCACGCGTCTGCGGATCGTTGAGTGTTGCGCTGCCCACCGCGGTGACCCTGGCGCTAACGCTGCGCGCGTGCTTCGAAGATCGGCGAATGGCCGCACGCACGAGCCATCCCGCTGCAATCGCCGCGAGCGCCGAGCTGGGGCCCGTTTTGCCTGAGTTTGCCGCGCTGGAGGCTCAGTCTGAGCAGATCCTGCTGCCACCGCCGCCCGAAGGGCCTCGACCTCCCATGCGGCGCACCGTATCGGGTACACAGCGCGTGCAGCGCCCGCGCGACGACACCTGAGCCTCGCATTCCGGCGCTTGCACGGTGGGGCCGTCCGCGAGCTCAGAAGCCGACGTCGATCTCGTCGCCGTCAGTCGGAGCCCTTCGCGGCGAAACGACTCGCTTGGCTGCGCCCGATGTCCGGCGGCTCGTTCGTGGCTGCACTTCAGCTGCTGTGGGAGCGGCGGCAGCTGGCTCGGCCGTGGCGCTGTCCGCAGGGACCGGCTCCGCCGCGCGCGCGCCGGGCGGAGTGATGGCGAGCGCGGAAGCAGGCTGACTGCCGGCGACGGGCAGCGCCGGCCGCGCCATCGGAGCTGCAGGCGTCGGCGGTGACTCGGCAGCAGCCGGAGCCCCAGCGGGAGCTGCGAGCAGGTAGACGGCAGCGGACACCACCAACGCGATTCCCCCCCAGACGAGCGGGCGATACTTCTTGAAGGGCCGCAGCTCGCCGAACTCCTCATCGCCCTTGAGCGTCGAGGAGGAAGGCAGGGGCGGATTGAGCAGCACGGCCGCACCCAGCTGGACCTGCGTCAACGCGGACGAGGACGATGCCTTTGTCGCCGGTTGGCTGCTCGAACGGCCAAGCTCGCCCTGACTGGGTGGATACACGCTGGTGATCTCGAACCCCGGGCTATCGATGCCGGCGTTCTGCAGCGCGTGGTAGCAACGCTCTGCCGAGATGCGCGAGCGACGCGGCGCGAACGGGTAGAGCGCGAGCGCCAGCTCGGCGATGTTGCCGTAGCGCTTGTCAGGGTCTTTTTCGAGGCAGCGCAACACCACGTTTTCGAGCTCGACGGGCGCTTCGGGCAAGAGCGCGCGCAATGGCACCGGATCTTGCTCGAGAATAGCCGCACTCAGCTGCATCAACGACGGCTCGTCGAAGGCAGGCACCCCCGTCAGCAGCTCGGACAAGACGCAGCCAAGCGACCAGATGTCGGCTCGCGCATCCACGTGCTCCGAAGAGCGGATCTGCTCGGGCGACATGTAGACGGGGGAGCCGAGCGGCATCATCGTGCGCACGAACGCACGTTTGCCCGCTTGGCGTCCGGTCAGCGCCACCTTGGAGATCCCGAAGTCGAGGATCTTGATGAAATCCATGCCCTGCGCGTGCCGCGTCAGAAACAGATTTTCCGGCTTTATGTCACGGTGCACGACGCCACTGGCATGCGCTGCAGCGAGCGCTTCGCAGGCCTGCATGACGTACTCGACGGCAACCTTGATGGCGAGCGGACCTCGCTCGTGGAGCACGTCGGCGAGGTCCTTGCCCGCCAGGTGCTCCATGACGATGAACGGGACGCCGTTCGGCAACGCGCCCACGTCGAAGACGCGAGCCACGTGCTCGCTGCGAATCTTGGCGGCAGCGCGGGCTTCGCGCGCGAAGCGCTCGACCAGCTCCTCGATCTGGAGTGCTTCGGGTCGCAAGAACTTCAGCGCCACTACCTCGCCCAGCTCCACGTGCAGCGCCGAGACGACGTAGCCCATTCCGCCCTCGCCGATGAGCTTGATGACCTCGTATTTACCCGCGATCAGCTCGCCAGGCTGGAACGGCATCTCGATGGGCTGCTCACTCAACGCAATCAGCCCGCTCGAAGGAAATCCCGCGTGTTTGGAGGCAGTGGTCTTGGAAGGCTGCTGCGTCATTGGGTGCTCTCAGCACGCCGCGGGGCGGTGGCCCCAGTGAGCTCGTTGGAAGCCAGCTGGGCTCCGGCTGTTCAAGCAGTCGTCCATGCGGCTACCTCGCCTGCTCGATACGCCCGAGCGCGGGCAGTCTTTAGGGGCGGGCTCACGGCGTACACGGAGTGTAGGTGCCGGTCTGCATCTGGGTCTTGATGTCGAAGAAGAGACCCGAGGTTTGATAGGCGGGTTTGTCGCTGGTGCCTCCGATGCACCACATCTCCAGCGTGCCGCCCACAACGGCGCCGTTGGCGTCCCAGTCGAGCATCCCGAAGGTGCCCACCGCGGCGATCTTTTCCCCCGCGGCGAGCTTCTGAAAGGCCGGAAGCACGTTCGTTCCGGAGGTGGGAAGTCGTAGGCTGCCGCCCGCTAGCTTGCGCAGACCCTGCGCGATGCTCCGGCCGGAGACCTCTTGGTCCTTGGTCGCTGCCAGGGCCAGGCCAATCGCGTACGCCGCATCGTGCGAAGGGCCCATGCCGGAGATGGTCGCCGTGCTGCCATTGTAGCGCACGCCGTAGTCAATCTGGAAACCGTTGAGGGTCTCGGCGGGCGTGTTCTTGCCCGCGGGCCCCGGCGTGATGCCCGTGCCCCGGATGCGACGACGGAGATCGTCGTTCTTCGCGGATGCCAGCAGCTCCGGCACCTTCACCGAATCGATGAGCACGTAGCTCGGGCGCGGGACGCCGGCGCTCCACTGCGCCTCGAGCGGATCCATGACCTTGGTGATGGCCTCGGCGGTGCCGGCGAGCACCACGATATCCGGGGCAAAAGTCACGTATTTTTCCACGATGCTTTGCAGGCTCGCTTCGCGGGCATCGTAAGGATCGATGAGCACGTTCTTGCCGAGGTTGACGCTGTCGGCCAAGGGCTTGCCGTTGATCCGGAGGTCGTTGAGCGCAGTGCGCGAGCCGATGCCGAGAGCATCGTTCCGAAAGATGATCCCGAGCTTGACTGCGGTCTTGCTGCCGTCGGCTTTGAGCGCCGTCTCGAGCTCGTTGATCTGACTGATCATCAAAGGGGCGCGCTGCACGTCCGAAGGGACCATCAGCCACGTGAGATCGTCGTCGGAGAGCGAGGCGATGCTCGAGGCAACCCCGGTCGGCGTCATCACTACCGTTCCCGCCGGCACGGTCAATGTCGTGGAAAGCTCCAGCGTATCCTGGCTCGTGTTGGGCCCAACGATGGCCGGCACGCGCAGCGCCTGCACCAGATGCCCGCCCGCGCGCTGGAGATCGGTGGCCTCGTCGCAAGAGAGCATCACCAGCTTGCGCACTTTGGTGGACGTGCTCCCGGACGGTACACCGCCGACGGCGTTGATCTGCTCGATGGCCAGGGTAGCGGATTGTTGGCGCGGTATGTTCGTCGCCATCTGCGGACCCTTCGTGGAGAACAACGAGCCGAGCAGGATGGCTTCGTCGTCGAGGTAGGGGCCCGTGATGGTGTCACAATCTTGTGTCAGCAGCTCCACGCAGCGCCCCGTGGCCTTCACGCACACCGCTGGCACCGCCTGGGCCGCGCTGGCGGCGGCCGTCGCCCGGTCCGTGCACTGTTGATTCGTGGTGCATTCGGGCGCCGGCCCGGAACCCTCGTCGAGCGAGAGCTCGTTCAGGCCCACCATGGAGTTACAGCCGGTGAGCGCAAGCAGCGTCAGAGCGCTGACGGCATCACGGAGGATCCGACTTGATCGCATGCAGATGTTCCCAAGGAAAAGGCCAGCGTGGCCGTAAGCACATCCCACCGAGGCTGCGCTTTCCTCCACAGCTTCGGCAGCGAGCCCGTTTCTCGCGATTCAGGCGTGCCTCTGCAACGGCTTAAGCGATGGCTTTGATAAGCCGTTGATTGCCCCAGACCGGGATACTTCTGGTGGCAGCCGGCTTTCGAGGGATTGCGGCGCGCCCGACCACGCCGGGTCTTGGCTGGAAAGGGACTGTGAGATGACTTCCCGTACACATCGACTGCTGTGGTCCTGGGCTACTACCGTCGCGCTCACGAGCGGTGCCGTGCAACTGGCCGGGCAACGTGTTGCCCTTGCGCAAGAGGATCCGTCGGCCACCGAGACAGCCGCAGCGCGCGCTCTTGCCATCGACGGGCTCAAGCTGGCCCAGGCCGGTAAGTGCGACGAGGCCATCCCCAAGCTCGATCGTGCTGAAAAGCTTCATCATTCTCCGATCGTGCTCAGTCGGCTGGGTGAGTGCCACGTCGCTCAAGGTCACCTGGTCGAAGGCACCGAGATGCTGCGTAAGGTGCTCCGCGAGCCGCTCCCGGCAAACCCTTCTCCCGCGCTCGTCAAGGCGTACGAGCGTGCTCAATCGACGCTCGATTGGGCGAAACCGCGCATCGGCTCGCTCACCATCTCGGTGACCGCGCCGGCGGACGCCGCTGCAAGCCTCAAGATGGACGGAAAGGATGTTCCTCTCACCTTGATCGATACCGAGATGCCTGCTGATCCCGGCGAGCACGTGGTGGAGGTGAGCGCGCCGGGGTTCTTGAAGGCCAATGTGCGCGTCAGCTTGGCTGCTTCCGACAAGAAGGCGGTCTCGCTGAAGCTGGAGCGTGACCCCTACGCGTCGGCTCCCGCGGAAACCGCAACGGCCGGTGCCGAGCGGCCGACGAGCCCGCCGCCGAGCTCCTCGAACGAACCAGCAACGGCCGCGACGGCTGCCACCCCACGTCCGGCCGCGCCTGTAACACAGCCGAATCACACGGCTGCGTACGTCGCCTGGGGTGTTGGCGGAGTCGGAATAGGGCTGGGCGCCGCCTTCGGTTTGATCACGCTCAACGATAAGAGCGAGCTCGACGAGCGCTGCGGCGCGGGTGGGGTGTGCCCCAAGAGCGAACGCGGCGCCATCGATGCAGCCAAGCGCTCCGGAAACATTTCTACCGTTGCGTTCGGGATCGGTGGTGTGGGCCTGGTGCTGGGCACCGTGCTTTTCCTCGCCGCAGGCGGCGACGCTGACGAAAAAAGCGCAACCGCCACGCCGGCGCGCTTTGCGGGATTGAGCAACGGCAGGGCCATGCTGGGTCCACGGAGTGTGCAGCTCGCTGCCGACTTCTGAGCCCGGGCTCAAGCCGCGCCGGCGGTCGCTTGCCAGACGGGCAAGCGGACCACGAGCTCCGCGCCCTGGGCGACCGGCGAAAGCGCGACCTCTCCCCCGTGCACACGCACGATGTGCCCGATGAGAGCGAGGCCCAGCCCATGGCCGCTGCTAGCGTTTGGCAGCGCTCGAAAGAATGGCTCGAATACGCGCTCGCGCAGCTCAGCGGGAATACCGGGACCACGATCGCAGATCGTGAGGCTCACGCTGGGGACGCCCTGTGGGCGCTCTGTTTCGACGAGCCGAACGGTGATTGGACCCGGCGCAAACTTCAGCGAATTCTGCAGCGCGTTGCTCACGAGGGAGCGTAGAAGCTGCACGTCGCCGCGCACCAAACCCTCGTGAAGCGGCTGGTACTCGATGCGTGCGCGCTGCTCTGGATCGAGCTCGGCAACCACCTCTTGCACGAGGTCCCCGAGCGCGACAGCCTCGAAGCCAGCCCGCACCTGGTCGGCCGGGTATGCCAGGACCAGTAGCCGCTCCACCAGCTCACTCAGACGTGCGACGCGGGCAGTGGCTCGTTCCAGTGCAGGCCGGCTGGGCGCGGGGCTCTCCTCTGCCAGGAGCTCGAGCTCGCCGCGCAGCGCCGTGAGGGGCGTTCGAAGCTCGTGCGCCGCGTCGGCTGCGAAGCGGCGCGCCTGATCGAGCAGCACCTGGATGCGACGCGTGAGATCCAGCAGTGCCCGGCGGATGGCTTCCACCTCTTCATACTCCGTCTCGCGTCCGAGCTCGAGGTGACCGGGCTTGTCCGCCGGCGAACGACGCAACGCGTGCGAGAGCGCCTGCAGCGGAGCGACGGCCCAGCGCGTGAGCGCCGTGCTGAGCAGCGCTCCGGAAGCGGCGCCGAGCACCACGGCGAAGACGGCCGCCAGCGCATAGAGGCACAGCAAGCTCTGACGATCGCTAGCTTGGGCAGCGACGAGCGTCCAGGAGTGGTACTCCCGCGCGCACGAGCGAACCCGACCCCCCACGTGCCCTCGCGTGGCGCAGCGCTCGGGTACCGGCAGAAAAGCGGATGCGTCGCCCGCCAGGTGCGTGCCGCCAGCGAACACCGAAAGACGGATGCCGCTCGTACGGATTTCGGCGTTTTCGTCGTCGAGAGTGTCCGTGAGCTTTTCCTTGCCACGCGAGCCGTGATCTTCGTCGAGCTCGCCGGCCAGCGTGACCGTTGCCGCGAGCAGGCGCTGATCCACTTGCTCGGCAATGAGCCGGTCGACGGCGACGGCGGCCACGAGCGCCGCCACCAGGCCGCCGAAGCCAGCGCTCGACATCGCCACCCACGTCACGCGGCGAGCCATGCTCGGCAACCGCAGGTCAGAGGTCTTCGCCGAGTGCATACCCTTCACCGCGAACCGTCCGCACCCAGTCGAAGCCGACCTTCTTGCGAATGCGACCGACGAGCACCTCCAGGCTCGCCGCTTCGGCCTCGCCTTGCTGCCGCCAGATTCGCTCCAGTAGCTCGGCACGGAGCACGACGCGCCCTGGCACCTCGGCGAGCACCTCCAGAATGGCCCATTCGCGGCTGGTGATTGGCGCCTCCTTGCTGCCCACGGTGGCGCGCCGCGCCGAGAAGTCGAGCTCGACGTGGCCACGTGTGAGCTTTCTCGGCTGGGCTGACCGCGCGCGCCGCGAGAGCGCCCGCACGCGCGCTCTCAGCTCTGCGACTGCGAAGGGCTTCGTCAGATAGTCGTCGGCTCCAGCGTCCAGGCAGCGAACGCGCGAAGCGACCGCGCTCTGCGCGGTGAGGATCAAGATCGCAGCCTCGGACCCGCTTTCGCGCAGCTCGCGACAGAGCTGCTCTCCGGAGCCATCGGGCAAGCCGAGGTCCAGCAGCAGGATATCCGGGTGATCCAACGCGACGGCTGTGCGCGCCGCGCCAGCCGAGCCCGCCGTGAAGACCAGGTGTCCGTCGCGTTCGAGCGCGCGCTTCACGAGGTCGAGCACTTCTCCGTGATCGTCCACGATGAGCACGCGCTTTTCCGACGTCACTCGCGAAACCCTACTCTGAGGTCGACGGTCGCCGCGAGCCGCATCAGCGGGGCAAGCTTACCCAGATGCCGCGGAAGCGCTTGTCGCGAACGTTGTCGAGCTTCTTGCAGGGAGTGCCCCCGATGTTGCGGTTACCATCATCGCTGAGCACGAGGATCTGCTCGCGCCGCTCGTCCGAGACAAACCCCTCCAGGGTCAAGTCCGCCCAGTCGACGCCGGTCAGTGCCGTGGGCGGCGACTTCCGATCGTAGTGAAAGACGCGGAACGGGCCGCCCTCGGTGGCCGAGCCTGCGGCGATCAGCAGCTTTGGGCCCCAGTACGTCAGCGAGCGAATCCCCAGACCCCCGAGGTCGAGCAGCTCCGGGGCCGCGAACAGAGCGCGCTCACCGTGGAGCACGCCGCGCGGGTTCTGCAGCGTGACGAGGAGCGCTTTACCACCCGGCACCGGGTTGCGAAATCCGAGCAAAAAGCTGCCGTCTGGCGCCGCCGTCAGCCCCTCGAGATTCAGCCCGCCCTCCTCCTTGGGAGCACGCTCGGCGGCAACCGCGAGCTGAAAAGCGGTAAGTCGTGGGTCCGCCAGAAGATCCTGTAGCAGCCGTCGGTAGGGCGTGCCGACGAGCTTCAACGGCTGGCCCGCGAGGGGCAAGTGCGTAGCGAAGAAGAGCGAACGATCGGGATCTGCTTTGCCCTTCTTGTTGCGTGCGTGCGAGCTCAGAAAATAGACCTCGGACCCGAGCAGCGTCGCTGCCTCGATGTCGGACTCTGCGCGCTTGCGTTTACGCAGGTCGAGCTGCGGCGAGACGTCGACCGCGTAGAGCGCGCTGCCGCCGCGCTCAGCGTCGTAGACGCGCAGCACGTTGTCCTCGTCGTCGGCCACGACGAAGCGACCCCTTTCGAGCGGAGCCGCGCCCGACGCGTCGCAGGCGCCTTCGAACTGCACGATGCGAGAGCCCCGCGCCTGGTTCTCGGGTTTGCCGGCCACGGCCCGAGGGGGCGCGGCGGATGCCGCTACGGGTGGATCGCTCCTTTCGGGACGCTGCGGCGCCGCCTGGCTGGCGTCACATGCCCCGAGCGCCCCGAGCAGCGTTGCCAGCAACAAGCCAGAGTGCCCCGCGGGCCGGAACGTGCGCGCCTTCGCAGTGCGGGAATGGGGCATCGACATGCCTTCAGGATTGGCGCTCCAGCGGCTTTGGTCAATGCACCCGCCGCTCGGCGTTTGGCATGCGTTTGGCTCCGTGCAGCTGGCTGCCGGCCCGGCTGTGCTTCTCAGGGGGCACGCCGCCCACGCTGGGTCAGCAATCGGCGTGAGCTCGCGCTGCGCGACGGCGGAGCCCCCGCGCGCAGGGTGTCGAGCAGGGTGCGGATGGGGAGCGCTAGCGGCGACCTGCGCTGGAACACCCCCGTCCAGGTGCGCGGGAGGCCCTTGCGGGTGAGTCGAACGCTCGCGAGCTCGCCGTGCGCAAGGTGTCTTCGCAGGGTGAACTCCGGCAAAATACTCACGCCTTGCCCGGCACGTACCAACTCCAGGATCGCCTCGGTGATGGGCACGCGGCTCACGCGTGCAAAGCGCTCGGTTCCGCGGAAGATGGCGCTTTGAACGCGCTCACGCTGCTCCTTCGGCACCTCGTTCAGGATCAATGTCTCGCAAGCAAGGTCGCTGCCCTGTACGTAGGGCCTGGCCGCGAGGCGGTGAGCCCGCGACACCACCAGCACCAGCTCGTCGCAGAACAGCGGCTCGAGCTCGAAGCCGCGGCCCCGCGCTGCCGTGCCGACACACAGACCAAGGTCGATACGATCGTCTTGCAGCGCGGCGCCGATGTCGGTGG